>DFYP01000093.1 GCA_002382645.1 Desulfovibrio sp. UBA4079
AAATCGCAGAGCAGGGACAGGGCGGGCCGGGCCTGGAGCCCGGAGAGCAGGACGCGGTGGTTGCCGATGCGCGCCAGGCCGAACCAGAAGCCGTCGCGCTCCAGGGAGTCCAGGGCCTCGTCGGGCAGGCCGGGCTTGTTCTCCTCGGAGTCCGGGGCCGAGGACAGGAGCAGGCGGCCGTCCGGGCCGTAGATTCCGGCGAAGACGATGTCCTCGGAGGCGGCGAATTCCTGGAGCATCTCCTTGATGAGCGCGCGGGCCGCGCTGGCCATGTTGGGATTCTGGCGCAGGCCGCGCATGGCCCGGGACAGGTTGCCCTCGGCCCCGGCCAGGATGGCCCGGCCCGAGAGGACCATGTGCTCGTCCACGATGTTGCGCTGCCGCTCGATGCTCTGCCAGGTGAGGAACAGGCTGCCCAGGCCCAGGAGGATCAGGGCCAGGACCGCGGCCACCACGGGCCCTTTTTCCTTGTTCGAGCGGCGGATTTCCATGCTGTTTCCAGGGGCGCGCCCCCCGCGGACCATGCGCGCCCGGGGCGGGCGCTGTCAACCGCGGACCCGGCGCAAAGGGCGGCCCGGGACCATCCCGGACCGCCCCGCCGCGTTCCCGTTGACGTAAACTTAAGGCTGAAACCTAGTCGGCGTTGGGGCAGCCGGCCGGACCGTAGCCCATGCCCGGACCCATGCCGCGGCCCATGCCGGGGCCCATGCCGCCGCAGCCGCCCGCGCCCATGCCGGGGCCGTAGCCCATGCCGCGGCCGAACTTCACGCCGGTCTCCTTGGACAGCTCGGTGAACAGGGTCTCACGCTCCTGGTCCATCTGGACGCGGACCTTGCTCAGGTCGGCCACCAGGCCCTGGATGTCGGCACGCTCGGCCTTGCCCGAGGCGGTCAGAGCCTCCAGCTCGGTGCTCTTGGCCCAGTACTGCTCGCGCAGGTCCACGAGCTTCTTGTGATGCTTGTCGAAGATCTTGTCCACGGCGGCCTGCTTTTCCGGAGTCAGGTTGTCGTAGAAACCCATGCCCGGGCCCCTGCCGTGGCCATAACCCGGACCGGCGAAGGACACGGCCGAGAGGGCCAACACGGCGGCCAGGGCCGCCATCACGATGAACGAACGCTTCTTCATTGCAAAAACCTCCATGACGTGTCGCGCTGCATGCGCGGTCTGTTGGAGGGGAAGTAGCAGGACCCGTGCCATGTATGAATAGTGTTTAATTTCAACGAGATGACACTTCGCGCCGGGCCGCTTTTGTGCAAGAATATGCACGTTTTTCAGGCGATGTGCAAGAGCCCTGCACGTGAGGCCCTAGCCCGGCTCCCGGCGCAGCCAGTCCTTGAGTCCGCAGACCCCGCAACGTTCGCAGCCCTGGGGCGGGCAGCCCGGGGAGGGCTGGTCTTGGCGGCTCTTTTCCCATTCCCGCCAGAGGTGGGCGCGGTCCACGCCCAGGTCGATGACCTCCCAGGGAAAGGCTTCGTTGCGGCCGCGTTCGCGGTCCAGGACGGTTCCAGGGTCGCCGTCCCAGAGGGCCAGGCCCTTTTTCCAGCCACCAAAGTCCGCGGCCAGGAGCAGGAGCCCGGCCAGGTCCTCGCCGCCGCGCGAGACCAGGCCCTGAACCCGGGCCAGGAAGGGGTCGTCCCCGGACAGGGCGAAGCCCTTGTAGGGCTTGAGCATGGCCTTGACCCGGCGCAGGGCGTTGTCGAGATATTCCTCCGAGGCCATGGGCGCCCACTGGAACGGGGTCCAGGGCTTGGGCACCAGACAGCTCACGCCCAGGGTCAGCCGCAGGAACTCCTTCTTGCGCACCTGGCCCCGGGCCCGGGCCGCGTCGATCTCGGCCAGGAAGCCTTCCAGCTCCCGGTAGTCGGCCTCGGTCTCCCCGGGCCAGCCCAGGATGCAGTAGACCCGCAGATGGTTCACCCCGTGCCGGGCGCAGCGTTCCACCGCGTCCAGGAAGTCCTGCTCGTCGAGCTTTTTGCTGGCGGCCCGGCGCAGGCGGCGGCTGGGGGCCTCCAGGGCCAGGGTCACGGTGCGCACCCCGCAGACCCGCAAAAAGGCCAGCAGGTCCTCGGAGAGTCCGTCGGCCCGCAGCGAGGACAGGGAGAACTTGATCTTGCGCTCGTGGAGCCAGCGCAGGAAGGGCAGGAGGTCGGGCCAGTCCGTGAGGGCCGTGCCCACCAGGCCGACCTTGGGCGGGGTGGTGCGCTCCACGATGTCCTGGAGCTCGGCCAGGGAGGCCTGGCGCGGCGGCCGGTACACATAGCCCGCGGCGCAGAACCGGCAGCCGTAGGGGCAGCCGCGGTTGACCTCCAGGAGCAGGGCGTCCTTGAAGGTGGCCTCGGGCCCGGTGAAGCAGGAAAAGGCCGGCTCGGCCAGGAGCGTGCCGCCACCGGCCACGGCCCGGCGCGCGGGCCGCGCGCTTTTGCCCGGCACATAGACCCCGGGGCGGTCGACCACGGCAGAGAGGAACTCGTCCTTGCGGCCCCCGGCGAAGAGGTGGGCCTTGAGTTCGGTGAGCAGCGCGGCGAACCCGGCCTCGGCCTCGCCCACCCACATGAGGTCGCAGAACGGGGCCAGGGGCGCGGGGTTCAGGAAGCAGAGCGGCCNNGCCACGATGAGCGGCGGGTCGGGCCGGTCCGCCCGGAGGCGGGAAATGCCCGCGGCCTTGAGCGCCCTGAGGAGGTGGAGGACATCCTCCTCGAACGAGGCGCTCAAGGCCAGGACGGGGAATGAGGACAGTGCAGCCTTGCTTTCTTCCGAGGACGGCGCGCTGCGGCCCTTGCCGAGAAAGAACCGCTCCACGGAGAGGTCCGGCTCGGCGGCCAGCAGGCGGTACACGGCCTGCCAGCCCAGGCTGGAGAGCGCCGGTCCCTTGTCGCCGGGAATGGCCAGGGCCACGGGCAGCCTGCCTCCATGCTCCGCGGGCGGCGGGGAATTCCGCCCGTAGTAGAGGCCGCGCGCCGGGGCCATGCCGTTCCCGACCAAGGGCCCCGGCTAGTCGGCCTTCTTGCGGATGAAGGCCGGCACGTCCAGCTCGTCTTCCTCGAAGATGAACTCCTCCTCGCCCGGGGCGGCGCCGCCGGCGGCGCGGCGCAGCGCGGCCTGGGGCTCGGCCACCGGGGCCTCCTCGGCGGGG
>DFYP01000104.1:0-6433 GCA_002382645.1 Desulfovibrio sp. UBA4079
GGGCCCGGGCCGAGAGGTCGCCGCTGGACACGGCCAGGGCCGCGCGGGTCACCTCCAGGATGGGCCGGGCCACGCGCCGGGAGAGCATCCGCACGCCCAGGGCCAGGACCAGGGCGCCCAGCGCGCCCACGGCCACCAGCAGCCCGGCCAGCCGCTGGGCCGGACCAAAGGCCTCGTCCTGGCTCATCTCGGCCAGAAGGGCCATGCGGTACTCCGGCAGCCAGCGGAAGACCCCGATCACCGGCACGCCCGCATAGTTGGCGTAGGCCCCGCTGCCGCTCAATCCGGCCAGGGCCAGGTCGATGCCCTCGGTGTGCACCCCGCGGATGGTGCCGGTGCGGCCGATGGCCTCGGTGGTCACGAAGGTGTTGAAGCTGTCCACCAGATACGTCTCCCCCGTGACTCCCAGGCCCGCGCGGTCGCGGACCACGGCGTCCAGGCGCTCCAGGTTGAGGTGCTGGGCCAGCACGCCCAGGAGCTCGCCGCCGGGCCCGCGCAGGGGCAGGGACAGGGTCATCACCGGCCGCAGGGACTCGGGCGAGGGATAGGCGCTCTGCAGGGACAGGCCCAGGCGGCCCTGGATGTAGTAGCTGTAGGTGGCCCGGAAGCGGCCCACGCTGGCCGGCCGCGAGGAGGCCAGGACCCGGCCGCCCTCGGGCGAGAGGAGCAGGACCTCGCCCAGGTCCGGCCGTATGGAGGCCAACGCGGCGAAGAAGGCCGAGAGTTTCTGGCAGGCCGGGTCGGCCGCCGGGTCGGCGTCCAGGGGCAGGGGCTTGTCCGGCAGGTGGCGGTTGTGGATCAGGTCCGTGGCCAGAAAGAGCAGGTCGCGCCGCCGGTCGTCCACCCAGAGGCCCAGGCTGCGCTCCTTCTGGGCGGCCACGGTCTCCATGCGGGCCAGGGCCTGGGACCGCAGGGCGTTCTTGCCGCCCAGGTAGGCCGCCGTGGCCACCAGGATCACGGTCAGGCCCGCGAGCAGGAGGTAGGCGCAGACCAGCCGGGAGGTCAGGCTGGTGCGCCAGGACAGGAGCCCGCCGCCGGGGCTGTCCAGGGGGGCCTGCTCAGTCATCGGGCTGGATCTCCTTCTGGAACGCGGGCCGCCCGTCCTGGATGCGCACGATGACCACGCTGCGCTCCGGGTCGCCGGTGCCGTTGAAGCGCATGATCCCGCTCACGCCCTGGTGGTGGCCGAGATTCGCCAGGGCCGTGCGCAGGGCCTGGGGCTGGACCGCCCCGGCCTGCTGGGCGGCCCGGAACAGGAGCTGCATGGCGTCGTAGGACAGCGCGTCGTCCATGGCCGGCGGCCGCGCGAAGCGCTCGCTGAAGGCCTGGACGAAGGTCCGGGTCTCGGGCACGTCCCGGTCCAGGACGAAGTTGGTGCTGAAGTACGCGCCCTGGGCCGCGGGCTCATGCAGGTTGTCCGGGTAGTCCCAGCAGTCCGTGCCGAGGATGTCCTTGGCCACGCCCATCTTGCGGGCCAGGTGCAGCTGCCGGATCAGGTCCGGCGCGAAATTCGGCAACAGCAGGACCTGGCAGCGGGCGGCCTTGATGCGGGCCAAGCGGGAGGCGAAGTCCGCGTCCCCGGTGAGGTAGGCCTCGAAGGCCACGATCTCGCCGCCCTGGGCCGTGAAGGCCTGGCGGAAGTATTCGGCCACGCCCTTGCAATATTCGTCGGTCGCGTCGAACAGCACGGCGGCCCGCTGCGCGCCCAGGTCCTCGCGGGCGAAGCGGGCCAGGGCCTTGCCCTGCACCGGGTCCACGAAGGCCACGCGGAACACGAAGGGCTTGCCCCGGGTGGTCTCCGGGTTGCTGGACGAGGGCGAGACCAGGACCACGCCCGAGGACTGGGCCAAGGCCCCGGCCGGAATGGCCTGGCGGCTGACGAACGGGCCCACCACGGCCGAGACCTGGTCCCGGGTGATGAGCTCGCGCACGGCCACCAGGGTCTCTTCCAGGCGGTTGCGGTTGTCGCGGATGATGAGCCGCACCGGCAGCCGCCGGCCGGCCACTTTCAGGCCGCCCTCGGCGTTGACCTGTTCCGCGGCCAGGAGCGCGCCGTCGGGGCGCACCGGCTGGCTGTCCGAGGTGAGCGCGGCGGTGAAGCCGATGCGGAAGGCCTGTTCGCGGGGGGCCGGGCCCTCGGAGCAGGCCCATAACGCCAGACAGGCCAGGAGCGCCAGCAATGGCGCCAGCCGCAGGACGGGCCGCGGCGCCGGGAGCTGGGTGGGGGTCGCGCTCATGTTTCCTCGCCGGGTTGGGGTCGCCGGCCGGTCATTGGCCGGGGGTCATTTCCTTGTAGAAGACCGCGCGGCCGTCCGCAACCCGCAGGATCGCCGCGCTCTTCTCCGGGTCCCCGCCGCCCCGGTAGCGATAGACCCCGCCCGCGCCGTCCAGGACCTCCACCTCGGAAAGGGCCTGGCGCAGGGCCTCGGGCCCGGAGTTTTGCGCCCGGGCCAGGGCCTCGGCCGCCAGGAGCACTGCGTCGTAGGCCAGGCAGGCCGTGCTGTTGGGCTCGCGCTGGTAGGCGGCCAGGTAGGCGGCCACGAACTCCCGCGAGCCGGGGGCCTGCATCTCCGGGGCCCAGGTGCTCGAAAAGAAGGACCCGTCCAGGGCCTCCAGGCCCGGTCCGCTGAGCATCTCCCAGCCGTCCCCGCCCAGCAGCGTGGCCGTGATCCCCAGGGCCCTGGCCTGGCGGGCCTGGCCCGGGACCTCGTCGTGGTAGTTGGGCAGGAAGAGCACATCCGGCCGGCTCTGGGCGATGCGCGTGAGCTGCGCGGTCCAGGAGGCGTCGCCGGTGACGTAGGCCTCGAAGGCCGTGATCGCGCCGCCCATTTCCTGGTAGACTTGGCGGAAGCTCTCGGCCAGGAAGCGGTTGTAGTCCCCGGCCGAGTCGTAGAGCACCGCGGCCCGCCGCGACTGGAGGTCCTGACGGGCGAACTGCGCCAGGACGCGGCCCTGGAAGGTGTCGGTGAAGGGCATGCGCCAGACGTAGCGCCGCCCCCGGGTGGTCTCGGGATGGGTGGAGCCCGGGGAGATGAACGGCGTGCGCAGCTCCTCGGCCACCCGGCCCATGGGGATGGCGTCGCGGGACAGGAAGCCGCCCAGGATCAGCACGGCCTGCTCCAGGAACACGGCCCGGCGCACGGCCTCCAGGCCGCCTTCCACGGATGTGCCCTTGTCGATGACCACCAGGTCCAGGGGCCTGCGGCCGCTCCGGGTCAGGACCCCGCCCAGGGCGTTGATGCGCTCGCAGGCCAGCACCGTGGCGTCGCGGCCCACCGCGCCGATGTCCGCGTACTCGCCGGTGAGCTGGGTGATGAGCACCAGGCGCACGGCCTCGGGGGCTTGCGGCTCCCGGGAGCAGGCGGCCAGCGACAGGACCAGGAGCAGGAGAAACAGGACTCGGGTCATGGGGCGGCGCGTATTCGGCATTCGATGATCCTTGATCAAGGGAGTCGCTGATTCTATTCCAGAATTCCCGTTTTGGGGAAGCGGTTTTTTTCTAAACGCGGGATTGCTTGAACCACGGGCCCGGCGTAGAATCCAGGGCCATGGAAGCGCGCATCCACGTGTTTTTCACCGGCGGAACCATTGGAATGACCCCGGCTCCGGGCTGTCCGGGCGTGGCCCCGGGCGGCACGTTCCAGAGCCTCCTGGAGAACCTGGCCCTGCCCCCGCAGGGTCTGCGGCTCAACCCCGTGGCCTGGGCCGACAAGCCCAGCCCGCACATGACGCCCTCGGACATGCTGGCGCTCTCCCGCGACCTGGACGCGGCCCTGGCCCAGCCCGGGTCCCGGGGCGCGGTGGTCCTGCACGGCACGGACGTGCTCGTGGAGACCGCCTATCTCCTGGACCTGACCCTGGCCTCCGCGCTGCCCGTGGTCTGCACCGGGGCCATGCGCTACTACGCCGAGTGCGGCTTCGACGGCCTGCGCAACCTGGTCAATTCCCTGCGCGCCTGCCTGGCCCTGCCCCAGGGCGGCGGGGCCAGCCTGCTCATGACCGACCGGCTGTTCGCCGCGCGCACCGCGGTCAAGGTCAACTCCCTGAACATCGACGCCTTCGAGGCCCGCGAGGACGGGGTCCTGGGCTCCGTGGCCGGGGAGAGCCTGGTGCTGGCCCCCCGGGCCGCCGCCCCGCGCACGCGCCGCGTGCTGTCCCCGGCCCACATGGAAGCGAACGTGCCCCTGGTGACCTGCGCCACGGGCATGGACGGCGCGGTCCTGGACTGGCACCGGGATCAGGGGGCCCGGGGCCTGGTGCTCGAGGGCTTCGGCGCGGGCAACGTGCCGCCGGGCATGGTCCCGGCCGTGGAGCGCTGCCTGGACGCGGGCCTGCCCGTGGCCCTGGCCTCGCGCTGCATCGAGGGCGGGGTCTGGCCGCTCTATGCCTATCCCGGCGGGGGCGCGGACCTGGAGGCCAAGGGCGTGATGCTCTCCGGCCGCCTGGGCGCGCCCCGGGCCCGGCTCCTGCTCATGGCCCTGCTGGGCTGCGGCCTTCAGGGCGAGGCCCTGCGCCGGGCCTTCGCGGAGATGGCGGGGTAAAATAAATTTTGATAAGCATTAAATAGATGAACCGGCATTGGTAGCATGTTCTGATGGAGATTCAAGGAGATGGAAATCCAATTTCGGATTTGTTAGCAGNNCCGTTTTATCTTGGCCGAGCAGGTGTACCTTATGAATCGACCGCAGCCATCATTTTTTAACCGGCGTTAATAGACAATGAGAAAGATGTGGGTCAGTTTTGCTTACCTCCAGCGAGCTTTTAAAAAGGAGAAAAAGCATGCTGGGGCGACCAGAATTCCGTGATTTTCTGGACATTTTAGTGAATCTAGCCTGGCTTTCCGAAATGTTTGGCTGCATAGCGCTCTGGATTTGCAAACGTTATGTGAAGCGGCGCGCCAAGCGAAAGTTGTAGGGATAACGCGGTCCGCGGCCAGAGAGGAACTGGCACAAAACAAGGGCAGTGTTGCCTCACATATTTCTGCTGTGGAAGTCGTATAAGTGGGGCCGAGGCCTTGCCACAGTTACTTATACTGAATTATATAGTTCACAATGTTGTTAGAAAAAGTTCAAAAGAAACAGGAACAAGTTAGTATCCATTAAATGTAAAAAGTGATTGGGTGTTTCCATTTTTCACTTACAATATTAGCAAATAAACATAATTTATTGGTACTTATATGTGCAAACTGAACTTGCGGTCTCTGGCAGAAGCATGCTTTGTGCGTGCAAAAAAATTAATAGCCAAAGGGGATGAATATTCCGTAAGGTATGCCTGTCTAGAGCTACGGTTTGCAATGGAATATCTTATTTATCAACAGATGGAATACTACAAAGATGAACTTCCTGATGATGCGATAAAAAAGTGGACCCCACGCCAACTAATATCAGAAATGCTCACTGTTGATCCGTATGCAGATCAAAGTTCGACAATAGCCATATATCCAGAAAAGTCATCTGGCGAAGGAGGATACCGACTAGGAGATGATAAGAGATTTACTTTAAAATGGGCAAACAAAAATTATAAC
The DNA here is from genome assembly GCA_002382645.1 of Desulfovibrio sp. UBA4079. Classification (GTDB taxonomy): domain Bacteria; phylum Desulfobacterota; class Desulfovibrionia; order Desulfovibrionales; family Desulfovibrionaceae; genus Aminidesulfovibrio. The sequence continues at coordinate 5,525 of DFYP01000104.1, forward strand.
GCATTAAGCAACTTTCTCCATGCAGCAAATTTGCACCAATTATACAGTGGGAATTTACATTCTCACGAAAACATATTGGAGAAGGCACAGGATATAATTAAAGTTATCGAGGATAAATTTTCTTCACACATATTCGGCAATAATTTGGGGGTATTTTATAATTTAGAATGTTTATGCGGGCGAAAATTTAACCGTCGGCAGGGAAGTTTCCGAGAAGAGGACGGGATAATATGTCCTTCATGTGGGGCAATCCACGATATAGTTAGAGACGATACGGCGATTGGTGGGAAATTCTCTTATAAACGGCGTCAAATTTTGTATAAGTGTCTATCTTGTGAAACTGATAATTACATTGATGCTCATAAAATTAGTTTTGGCAAAATCATTGTTTGTACAAAATGTGGAAATAAAGTTAAAATTATTTTTGCTCTTGAGCAATTAAATGGAAAATAATCAACTTTGATAGATGATCAAGTTATAATTAAGGCATGTATTGCCACGAAGCATTCTCTATTCATAGATTACCACGCCATGGATGAAGGCCATCCTTATGCCTTGCTTGTCGAAATGTGCCAAGTATGATGGAATCTGTTGGCAAAATAAAGTTAACAAAATCCGTGTACATTTTCGCTGCAAAAGTCATTGAACTCGAACCCTATCCCGGACTGGGACTTGAATTGGGTTTATTTCTCTATCTGTTCCCGTCGTACGCAAGTCGGGGAGAGGGCTGATCCTGACCTACTAACTGGTACACCAGAGCGTCTAGATTAACAATAAGTTTAGGGATACCAGTGAATTATAGCATAAATCCTGGCGTCCGCCCTCCCCGGCATCTATTAGCCATTAGCCCCGCCCCTTTTCTCCTGCGCCTCTTTCCGCTACATGCCGGGGAGCAAACGAAGGAAGGAC
>DFYP01000104.1:6447-6854 GCA_002382645.1 Desulfovibrio sp. UBA4079
GGGCCCTGCTCCAGGAGGTCGAGGGCCTCAAGGCCGAGCGCAACGCGGCCTCGGGCGAGATCGCCAAGCGCAAGAAGGCCGGCGAGGACGCCTCGGAGATTTTGGCGCGCATGGCCCAGGTCTCGGAACGGGCCAAGGNNAGCGACTGGCTGCTCGCCGTGCCGAACATCCCCCACGAGTCCGTGCCCCTGGGCAAGGGCGAGGAGGACAACCCGGTTGTCCGCACCTGGGGCGAGCCCACGACGTTCGATTTCGAACCCAAGGACCACCACGACCTGGGCACCGGCCTGGGCCTCCTGGACTTCGAGCGCGCGGCCAAGCTCTCGGGCTCGCGCTTCGCCGTGCTCTACGGCCGGCTCGCCCGGCTGGAGCGGGCGCTCTCCGCGTTCATGCTCGACGTGCAGACC
>DFYP01000122.1:0-137 GCA_002382645.1 Desulfovibrio sp. UBA4079
CGGGTGACCTTTGTCTCGCCCCAGGCCCAGTTCACGCCCAAGGCCGTGGAGACCCGCACCGAGCGCGAGAAGCTCATGTTCCGCATCAAGGTCAACATCCCGCGCGACCTGCTCCTGGCCCACGCCAAACAGGTGAA
>DFYP01000122.1:242-8143 GCA_002382645.1 Desulfovibrio sp. UBA4079
CCGGACGGGGTGGGCAAGTCCAGCCTCCTGGCCCTGGTCGCGGGGGCGCGGCGCATCCAGCAGGGCCGGGTGGAGGCCCTGGGCGGGGACATGGCCGACGCCGCCCACCGCCGCGCGGTCTGCCCGCGCATCGCCTACATGCCTCAGGGCCTGGGCCGCAACCTGTACATGACCCTCTCGGTGGCCGAGAACATCGGCTTCTTCGCCAAGCTCTTCGGCCAGGGCCGGGAGGAGCGCGAGCAACGCATGGCCGACCTGCTCCTGGCCACCGGCCTGGCCCCGTTCCGGGAGCGGCCCGCGGGCAAGCTCTCCGGGGGCATGAAGCAGAAGCTCGGCCTGTGCTGCGCTTTGGTCCACGACCCCGACCTGCTCATCCTGGACGAGCCCACCACCGGCGTGGACCCGCTCTCCCGCCGCCAGTTCTGGCGGCTCATCGACCGCATCCGCGCGGCCAATCCGGACATGAGCGTCCTGGTGGCCACGGCCTACATGGAGGAGGCCCAGGGGTTCGACTGGCTCGCAGCCATGGAAGCGGGCCGCGTCCTGGCCACGGGCTCGCCGCGGGAGCTTTTGGAGCGGACCGGCGAAGCGGACCTGGACGCGGCCTTCATCCGGCTGCTGCCCGAGGAGAGGCGCCAGGGCCACAAGACCCTGGTGGTCCCGCCGCGCGAGGCCCGCGGCGACGAGCATCCGGCCATCACCGCCCAGGGCCTGACCATGCGCTTCGGCGCGTTCACCGCCGTGGACCATGTGGACTTCGAAATCCAGCGGGGCGAGATTTTCGGTTTTCTCGGCTCCAACGGCTGCGGCAAGACCACGACCATGAAAATGCTCACCGGGCTGTTGCCGCCCAGCGAGGGCCAGGCCCTGCTCTTCGGCCGCCTTTTGGACGCCCGGGACCTGGAGACCCGCCGGCGCGTGGGCTACATGACCCAGGCCTTCTCGCTCTACAGCGAGCTCTCCGTGCGCCAGAACCTGGAGCTGCACGCCCAGCTCTTCCACCTGGCCAAGGCCGAGATCCCGGGCCGCGTGGAGGAGATGCTCACGCGCTTCGGGCTGGCGGACCAGGCGGACGCCCTGCCGGAGCAACTGCCCCTGGGCATTCGCCAGCGCCTCTCCCTGGCCGTGGCCGTGATCCACAGGCCCGAGATGCTCATCCTGGACGAGCCCACCTCGGGCGTGGACCCCGTGGCCCGCGACGGCTTCTGGGAACTCCTCATCGACCTCTCCCGGAACCAGGGCGTGACCATCTTCGTTTCCACCCACTTCATGAACGAGGGCGAGCGCTGCGACCGCATCTCGCTCATGCACGCGGGACGGGTTCTGGCCAGCGGCGAACCGGCCCGGCTCATCCGGGAGCGCGGCAAGGCGACCCTGGAAGAGACCTTCATCGACTATCTGGAGGAAGCCGCTGGCGGCGGGCAGGAGACGCCCGCAGCTGCGCCGGTGGCGGTCCGGCCGCCGCAGACGGCCCAGCCGGACTCCCGGGGCTTCAGCCTGCAGCGGCTCATCGCCTATGCCGGCCGCGAGATGCGGGAGATCCTGCGCGATCCCGTGCGCCTGGCCGTGTCCCTGCTGGGCTCGGTGATCCTGCTCTTCATCATGGGCTACGGCCTGAACCTCGACGTGGAGAACCTGGGCTTCGCGGTCCTGGACCGGGACCAGTCCCCGGAAAGCCGGGACTACATCCAGAACCTTGCCGGCTCACGCTACTTCATCCAGAAGCCGCCCCTGAAAAGCCAGGACGACCTGGACCAGCGCATGGCCGCGGGCGGCCTGAGCGTGGCCCTGGAATTTCCGCCGGACTACGGCCGGGACCTCCAACGCGGCCGCAGCGTGGAGATCGGAGTCTGGGTGGACGGGGCCATGCCCTTCCGGGCCGAAACCGTGCGCGGCTACGTGGAGGGCATGCACACCCTGTATCTCAGCCAGCTGGCCTTACGCACCGGCGGCAAGGCCGCTGCGTCGCCGGCCGACGTCCAGGTGCGCTACCGCTACAACCAGGATTTCCGGAGCCTCTACGCCATGGTTCCCGCGGTCATCCCGCTCCTGCTCGTGTTCATCCCCTCGATCATGATGGCCCTGGGCGTGGTCCGGGAAAAGGAACTGGGCTCCATCACCAACCTCTATGTCACGCCCGTGACCCGGCTGGAGTTCCTCCTGGGCAAGCAGCTGCCCTACGTGGCCGTGAGCATGGTCAGCTACTTCGGGCTGGTGGCCCTGGCCGTGTTCGTCTTCGGGGTGCCGGTCAAGGGCAGCCTGCCCGCCCTGACCGCAGGCGCGCTGCTCTTCGTCACGGTGACCACGGGCATCGGCCTGTTCCTCTCGGCCTTCGCCCGGACCCAGATCGCGGCCCTGGCCCTCACGGCCATTCTGACCCTCATGGCCACGATCACCTTCGCGGGCCTGACCACGCCGGTCTCCTCCCTGCAGGGGCCGGGGGCGTTCATCGGCGCCGTGTATCCGGTCACCTACTTCCTGCACATCAGCCGGGGCGTCTTCACCAAGGCCCTGGGCTTCCGCGAGCTGACCTCGTACTTCCTGATCCTGGCCGCCTGGATTCCGGCCCTGACGGTACTGAGCGTGCTCTTCCTGTCCAAGCAGGAGAAGTGATCGTGCACCGCCTGCTCAACGTCTTTCGCCTGGGGCTCAAGGAGCTGCGCAGCCTCTGGCACGACAAAGTGCTCCTGGCGGTCATTCTCTGGGCCTTCACCGGGGGGATCTATGTGGTGGCCGGGGCCACCTCCCAGGAACTGCACAATGCTCCCATCGCCGTGGTGGACGAGGACCGCTCCACGCTCTCGACGCGCATCGTGCAGGCCTTCTACGGCCCGTATTTCACCCCCCCCGAACTCATCCCCCGGACCGGGATGGACCCCGGACTGGACACCGGACGCTACATCTTTGTCCTGGACATCCCGCCGGATTTCCAACGCGACGTGCTGGCCGGGCGGCGGCCGGACATCCAGGTGAACATCGACGCAACGGTCATGTCCCAATCGTTCATCGGCGCGGGCTACATCCAGAACATCGTCAGGGGCGAGGTGAACGCATTCGTGCAGGGTTTCCGGGGCGGGAGCGCCACTCCCATCCAGCTCGTGCCGCACGTCAAGTTCAACCCCAACCTGACGAGATCCTGGTTCGGCAGCGTGATGGAGATCATCAACAACATCACCATGCTCTCCATCCTGCTCACCGGCGCGGCCCTGGTCCGCGAGCGCGAGCACGGCACCCTGGAACACCTCATGGTCATGCCTCTCTCGCCCACGGAGATTCTCCTGGGCAAGATATGGTCCATGGGCCTCGTGGTGGTGGCCACCGTGACCTTTTCACTGTACTTCGTGGTCCGCGGCCTCCTGGGCGTGCCGCTGCCCGGTTCCATCCCCCTGTTCCTCTGCGGAGCCCTGGTCCACTTCTTCGCCACCGCGGCCATCGGCATCTTCCTCGGAACCATCGCCCGGAACATGCCCCAGCTCGGGCTGCTGATGATCCTGGTCATCCTGCCCCTGCAGATGCTTTCCGGCAGCGTGACCCCGCGCGAGAGCATGCCGGGGCTGGTCCAGGACATCATGCTTGCCGCGCCCACCACGCACTTTGTCAGCCTGGCCCAGGCCATCCTCTACCGCGGGGCGGGCCTGGCCGTGGTCTGGCCCCGTTTTTTGACCATCGCCGGCATCGGCCTGGCCTTTTTCCTCCTGGCCCTGGCCCTATTCCGCAGGAGCCTGGCCCGGACAAGGTGATGTGGCCTCCCTGCGCGTCCCAGTCCCGAGCGGCCCGCCCGCGGGCAACAACGGCCTGATCTGTCTCAATCGGCTGAAGGTGGTGCGGAACCGCCGGCCCGGGCGGGCCTGGGCCTCGGTGAGCCCCACGCTGGCGAACTCGGGGGCGGCGAAGACCGCGGCGGGCACCACGTCGTAATCCATGCGCTCCGCGCCGCCCAGACAGTGCAGGGCGGCCACACGACCTTCGGCGGAGACCCAGGCTGTCTCCCACGGCGTAGATACTGGACTCCGAGGTCTCCAGCCGCTCGTCCGCTCCTCGCCGAAATCAGAGGAACTGTCTGAAAGAACGAGACCCTTTCACTGCATCGCGGCAGGCCACGCATGACTTGAGTAACTTCATAATACCGCCGGACGATCCAGCCGTATCCCGACCGTCATCGTTAAAAATCAGGTGCCCATGCTTCGCGCTCCCGGTTCAAATCAGGGCGATTTTTACGGGTTGAGCGGGACATTTTCTTGGTACAATTTGGGTACAATGCGGATGGAAAAACGGAAATATTCATGAATGCCCATACATAAATGACATCGTGAAATATAAGAATATGCTCTTGCAACCAATTGATACAATTGGCCCGTTTTTCGATTCGTAATCAGCTGGTCGCGGGTTCAAGTCCCATCGCCGGCTCCAGCAAAGGCAAAGGGTTGGATGCAACACCCAACCCTTTTTTTGTGCACTCTTTCCCGCCCGGCAGAGGCGCCGCGCCTCACTTGGCCAGGTTGACCCTGGCCCGCACGTCCTCGCTGACAAAGCGGTCCAGCCCCCGGATCAGGAACTCGACCTCATAGGCGGCGGCCGCGTTGGGCCCCTTGTCCTCGGCGGTCAGCGGCAAGGGAAGCAGCACCGCCTCGAAGCTCTCTCCCGGCAGGCTCTGAATCGTCGCCCGGCCCACGTCCCCGGCCTTCAGTCGCACATAGTCGGCGGCACTGATCCGGCAGCTGACATGAAAGATACTCCGCGCCACGCGGAAGCACAGCTTGCCCTTGGGCATCTCGTCCCGGGGGCTGATCTCCTGACCCGAAACCACCCCGGCCGTGGGCGAACGCAGAAAGGCCTCTCGGGGTGCGTTGTCGGCTGGAATCGGCGCCCCGCCCAGATCCTCGCGGATACTGTCCCGGTCCTCCCGCAGACGCGCGGCAAGTTCCTGGATATCGGCGCGCAGGCTGCTGATCTGCTGTTCGAGCAGCTCCACATTGGCGTTGTTGGCCTCCAGCCGGGCCTGGCTCTCGACGCCGGCCGCCAAGGCCTCCCGCAGCTTGTCCCGCCGGGCCGAGGCCTCGCGCCCCTGGGCCTCGAGCAGGCGCAGCTCCCCTTGCCGGGAGCGCAGCTCACTTTCGCTCAAGGTCTGCTGGATGTTCTCGCGGTCCCTGTTGTCCAGGCGGTACACGGCCAGGATGCCGCCGGCCTCCACCGTGTCGCCGATGTCCGCGCGCACCTCCACGCAGGTCCCGGCGTAGGGATTGCGCACCTCCAGGGACCAAGGGTGCGTGATCCTGCCCTCCAGGTCCATGGCCCGGGCGCGGCCGGGGTCCGCGACGCACAGCGCGGCCGCCAGGAACACGGCGCCCAGGATGAGCCGGAACAGAGCCTTCATGCGCTGCACACCCCTGTCATTCCCCCGCTGTGCCGGGAGCGAATCCGAAAACGGCGCATGGTCCCGCCCGTACGGGACCGCCGCGGGAGATATCCGACTTTCCAGGAAAAATGTATGACCCAAATCCCACCGCAAGGCAAGGCGCGGGCCGGTTCCTGCGGGCTCCGAATCCGTTGAAAAAACTTGACATGGACCAGGGCATTGTTCATGACCGAATGCAACGAGAAAGGGGCGGCGCATGGCGCTCCGCAAGCCCGGGGAGCAGGGCCCCGACCGCTCCCGAGGTCCATGAACGCATCGACGCTGGCATCCCGACCGGACTTTCCGGACGTGAATTCCCCGTGGCCGCCGCCGCGCTCCCCAGGCGTCCGGCGCCGCTGACTGGAAGCAGGCCGTGATTTCCCCCAGAGACATCCTCGTCCTCAGCATCCGCCAGGTCTTCCGGCAGAAACGGCGCAATTTCGGCGTGGTCCTGGCCATCGCCCTGGGCATCGCCGGGCTCATCGCCATCCTGTCCATGGGCGACGAGGTCAAGAAGAACCTGAACCGCGACCTCGACCTCCTGGGCGGCGTGACCCTCATCAAGGTCAGCCTGGACGAGGAGAAGCAGCCCGGAGCCCGGCCGGAGTCCTTCAGCGCCGGAGCCCTGGAGGAGATCGCGGCCCTGCCCGGGGTGGCCGTGCTCAGCGCCACGGCCAAAGAAATCCTTTGGCTGAGCATCCTCCACCACCAGACCAACGTCCAGCTCCCGGTGCATTCCGTGGACGAGAACTACTGGAGCGCCAACAACCTGGAGGCCGTGACCGGGACGCTCTTCGCGGCCCAGGAGGTCCAGGGACGCGAGCGTGTCTGCGTCCTGGGCCGGACCCTGGCCGAGGCCCTGGGCGGCGAGGACAGCGTGGTCGGCACCTACCTGCCCATCGGCGCGGACCTCTACCTCGTCACCGGCGTGGTGGACGGCCTGCAGATCGGCGACCGCAAACGCTACGCCTTCGTGCCTTTGACCACGGCCATGGACCGCAATCCCGACAACAAGATCCGCACCAACCGCCTGTTCGTGCGCTGCAAGACCTGGGACGACGTGCCCGCGGTCTCCAAGGTCATCCCCGAGTCCGTCGCCCGCCACCAGTCCACGCGCTTCCTCAAGGTGGAAGTGGCCTGGGACCAGCTCAAGCGGATCATCACCATCGTCTGGTGGGTGGAGCTGTTCATCTACCTGTCCATCGGCGCCACCCTGGTGCTCGGCGGCTTCGGCATCTGGAACGGCATGATGAGTTCGGTCACGGCCCGCACCCGGGAGATCGGCCTGAAAAAGGCCATGGGCGCGGAGGAGGCCGACATCATGCTCCAGATCCTCTGCGAGTCCGTGGTGTTGAGCTTCTGCGCCGCAATCCTGGGCGTGAGCCTGGGCCTGCTGGCCGTGAGCGTCACCAGCCACTACCTGGGCAGCATCCCGCCCCACCAGGTCATCCTGCACTACGCCCTGGTCAGCCTGGTCTTCTCCTGCCTCCTGGGCATGGTGGCCGGCCTCTACCCCTCGCTGCGCGCGGCCAGAATGGACGCCGTAACGGCCATACGGTACGAGTGAGCCCATGGAACCGATCATCGTCCTGAAGGACCTGCGCAAGATCTACAACGCCCCCTCCGGGCAGATTCCCGTGCTCAACGGCATCGACCTGAGCATCCTGCCCGGCGAGATGGTGGCCATCATGGGCCCCTCGGGCTGCGGCAAGTCCACCATGCTCTACATCCTGGGGCTGCTCCAGCAGGCCACCTCGGGCCGCTTCCTGTTGGCCGGAACCGACATCCTCAAGCTCTCCACCCGGGAGCACGCGGCCCTGCGCCGCGACTCCATCGGCTTCGTGCTCCAGTCCTGCAACCTGTTCGAGAACACCACGGTCTATGAAAACCTCGAATTCCCCCTGATCTACGCCCGCGTCCCCCGCTCCAAGCGCCGGGCCCGCATCGAGGAGGCCCTCGCCATGGTCAACCTGGCCCAGCGCATGCACCAGCCCTCGAACATGCTCTCGGGCGGTGAGCAGCAGCGCGTGGCCATCGCCCGGGCCCTGATCAACCGGCCCAAGATCCTGCTGGCCGACGAGCCCACCGGCCAGTTGGACGGGCATACCAGCAAGCACGTCATGGCCTCGTTCAAGTCCATCATCCGCGACCACAACACGGCCATGGTCCTGGTCACCCACGACCCGGAAGTGGCCGGCCAGTGCGACCGCTTTTTCGTGCTCGCGGATGGCGTCCTGAAAACCAAGCCCTCTCCAGCTTCGCAACGTCTTGACACGAAAGGGGAGAATAGGCTGTAGTCCGCCGGATAACTCCCAACCATTCGGACAGGATCGACGGGGAACATGCCAGTTCAAGCCAGGGCCGACACGGCCAAGGACCGAGGATCGCCGGGAACGCTCCTCGCCTGCGCTTGTGGTGGACTTTTCCTCCTGCTCCTGTGCGTCTCCTGCGCCTCGGTGAACCCGCCTCCGCCGGAACAGGCCGCTGTCTTGGCCCGCTACGAAAA
>DFYP01000144.1 GCA_002382645.1 Desulfovibrio sp. UBA4079
GGGCGATGCGGGCCGTGACCAGCGCGGCCCGGCCCGAGGCCTCGCGCACCGGCAGAAGCACCTCGTAGCCCTCGGCCGTGGCCGCCTGGAGCGGCAGAAGCATGCCCACCCGGGCCTCGAAGCGGAACAGGCCGGAGCCGTCGCGCAGGGGCACCCGGTCGCGTGTCACCGCCAGCAGGGGACGGGCGCGGTACTCCTTCTGGAAGGCCGGATCGGTGAAGGCCACGTCGTTCACCGGAATCCAGCCCGAGGCATAGCGGCAAAGGGCCAGGACAAAGGCCCCGTCGGCCGAGAGGTGCGAGAGGTACAGCGGGGTGCCGGGCCAGACCGCGGTGTTCTGCATGTAGTCGAAGGGGAAGCCCTCGCCCGCCTTGCCCGGGTCGGCGAAGGCCGGTTCCAGGGTCGGGAGCACGCGCATGGAGGTGGGCGCCACGGCGATGCCCGGACGGCCCAGGTTGGGGAACTCCCCGGGCAGGGCCAGGCGGCGGAGGTGCTCCAGCCAGGCAGGGTCGCGGCGCTGGAGGTTCTCGCCGTACACCGGCCGCTGGGCGAAATGCTCCAGGCCCCAGAACAGGTCCCCGGCGGCCGGGGGCGCGGTGCGCTCCCAGGGGCCGAAGTGCCCGGCCAGGAGCCTCCGGCACATTTCGGCCTGCACGGCCGGGGAGAGGACCAACGTCCCGCCGCCCGTTGGGGGCAGGTAGGCGAAGAGGTCCTGGGGCAGGGTGAGCACGTCGCGCACCGGGGGCTGGTCCCAGGGGGCCGGGGCCTTGGCCGCGCAGGCGGCCAGGAGCAGGAGCAGCAGGAGGGCGGCGGGGCGCAACGCGTTCATGGGCCGGGACATAGCACGGAGCGGCCCCGGGCGTGTAGTCCTTTTTCGTTGAGCCCGTGGCCGGTTGCGGCTAGGATGCGGGCCTCGAAGGACGCGCGTTTCCAAGGAGGTCGTCATGCGCCTGTTCGCCCTGCTGGTTTTCGTCACGAGCCTGCTCATCGCCCCGCTCACCGCCCGGGCCGCCGAGGACCCGGTGGTGGTCTTCGAGACCACCAAGGGCATGGTTTTCATCAAGCTGGACCCGGCCCACGCCCCGAAGAGCGTGGCGAACTTCCTGGGCTACGTGCAGTCCGGGTTCTACAACAACACCATGTTCCACCGGGTCATCAAGAGCAAGGACATGAGCATCGTGCAGGGCGGCGGCTTCGGCGCGGGCTTCACCCGCAAGGCCACCCTGCCGCCCATTCCCTGCGAGTCCAACAACGGGCTGCGCAACGAGGCCGGGACCATCGCCATGGCCCGGACCTCGGACCCGGACAGCGGCACGTCCCAGTTCTTCATCAACATCCAGGACAACCCGCACCTGAACTTCCGCTCGGCCACGCCCGAGGGCATGGGCTACGCCGTGTTCGGCAAGGTCATCCGGGGCATGAACGTGTTCCAGGAGATCGCCACCCTGCGGACCATCAGCAAGGGCATGTTCGACAACGTGCCCGTGGAAGAGATGCTCATCCTCAAGGCGTACGTCTATCAGGAGCGCTGAGCGGAGCCGGGCGCGTTCAGGCCGCGGCGGAGGTATTCCCGCAGGTCCTCGGCGGACAGGGGCTTGGCCAGGAAGAAGGTGGCTCCGGTCTTGAGCAGTTCGGCGATCTCGCCCACGCCCACCACCGCGGACATGATGATCACCGGCATCCGGCGCAGGGCCGCGTCCCCGCGCAGGGCCAGGATGAGCTGGCGGCCGTCCATCTCGGGCATCATGATGTCGGTGAGCAGCAGGTCGAAGCTGTTGACCTTGAGCGCCTCGTAGGCGTGGCGTCCGTTGGGGCTGACAAAGGCCGTGTGTCCCTCGTTCTCCACCAGGCCGGCGGCGAACTTCTGGGAGATGCGGTCGTCTTCGGCGATGAGTATCTTGGCCATAATTGTGCGCGGCGCGGCCTCCGCAGCCTCGTTCTGGCAGGAGCGCCGGGCCGAGGCAAGAATATTGGAGAGATTATCATGTGGACGGGAAAAAAGAAGACCCGCCTTTCGAGGCGGGCCTTCTTTTTCGCGCCGGGCACAGGAATGGGTCAGGTATTTTCCACCAGCATGGTGTCGTCGAAGTCCGGCACGAGGCGGAACTTCTTGCCGCCGGTCTCGAACTCGTGGACCATGCCGGGGAAGAGTTGCAGGCTCGGGTTGAACTCGTCGCCGAAAAACACGTCCTTGGCCTCCCCGTTGCTGTCAAAGCGCACAGAGGCTCCGCCGGGCAGGGAGACGATCTCGCCGTGGTGCAGTCTCACGGGGAGATCCGCTTCGGTGTAATCCATATCCTCCTCCTCGGGTTTTTTCAGCTTTGGCGCTACCATAGCTCGAGTTCCAGGGGCTGTCCACTGGCTTTTGGAATAAAATCACTTGGGACGGCCGAAGCCCCGGGAAGCGCCCCGGCCGCCTCTGGCACGCTCCTTGCCCTGGATCAGGCGGAGGAATTTTTTGCCGCATCCGGTGCGCCATGGGTCACGCTCCGGTGTGGCGGCGGACGTTCCTCCGGCAAAGGAGAGGGTATGAGCATCAGCGCGATGTACGCGGGCGCCTCGGGCGTCACGGCATACAGCACCAAGCTGGGAGTCATCGGCAACAACCTGGCCAACGTGAACACCACCGCCTTCCGGGGCAGTGAGGTCCTGTTCCAGGATCTCTTCAGCCAATACCGGACCGTGGGCCAGGTGCTTTCCGACGATACCGGCGCGGCCTTCCAGGTGGGCACGGGCGTCAGCGTCTCGGACATCCGGGTCTGCCTGACCCAGGGGTCCATCCTGGCCGCCAGCACGAACACGGACCTGGCCATCGACGGCAAGGGCATGTTCCGGGTGGTGGATCCCGACAACAGCACGTCCTATTACACCCGGGCCGGCAATTTCCGGTTCGACAACGACGGCTACCTGGTGGACCCCAACGGCAACGTGCTCCAGGGCCGGGAGATCAACGCCGCCACCGGGGCCCTGGGCAGCACCACCAACATCCAGCTGCCCTGGGAGCAGGTGGTGATCAACGGCCAGACCACCATGGCCGTGGTCTCCCCGGCCACCCCCACCCAGCGCATGAACTTCCAGTACAACCTGGACCGGGACGAGAGCGACCACAGCACGGACGCGCAGGATCCCTTCTTCGCCCTGGCCAAGCTCTGGGACGGCACCTCGGACACGCCCCTGGCCGCGGACAGCTACGCCTACTCCAGCAGCATCACGGTCTATGACTCCGCGGGCAACAGCCACGTGCTGAACAGCTATTTCGACAAGGTCGAGAGCGACGACGGCACCGGCAACGTCTATTGGGAATACGTGGTGGGCATGGACCCGGACGAGGACGGCGGGGCCCTGACGGGCACTTCCGGGGCCGGGCTTCTGCTCATCGGCACCCTGACCTTCGACCGCAACGGGATGCTGGTGGGCCAGAGCGCCTACAGCTACACGGCCGGGGGCACGGAATTTTTGAGCAACTGGACCCCCGCGACCTTTTCCGCCGACGGGCTGCCCCAGCTGAGCGCCACCTTCCTGGCCTCGGCCGCGGGCGGGGCCGCGGGCGGGGCCCAGAACATCGCCCTGAACTTCGGGGTCTCCAGCGCCACCGGCGCCTGGGACAACCTGGGCTCCAACGCCTCCTCGGCGGCCTCGGTGGGGCTGATGGCCTCGGGCCTGCCGGACCTGGCCTCCCTGGAGCGGGACGCCGAGGCCACCACGGGCTACGCCGGCTCCCTGGCCACCCTGAGCCAGAACCAGGACGGCTACGCCACCGGCTACATGGTGGACGCGGAGGTGACCACCGAGGGCTTCCTGCGGGCCAGCTTCACCAACGGCCAGGAGCAGGACCTCTACCAGATCCCGCTCTACGTCTTCACCAACGAGTACGGCCTGCGCAGCGAGGGCAACAACCTCTACACCGCCACCTCCGAATCCGGGGCCGCCATCGAGGGCCTGCCCGAGACCGGGGCGCGGGGCAGCATCCTGGGGGCCTCCCTGGAGGGCTCCAACGTGGACATGGCCGAGGAGATGGTCGACATGATCCTGACCCAGCGCGCGCTGCAGGCCAACACCAAGGTCATCAGCACGGCGGATTCCATGATCAACACGGCCATCAGCATGAAGCGCTGAGGTCCTGGGGCGGATTTCCCCGGCCCGGCCAGCCGGGCCGGGACTTGACCCGCGCCCGGGCCTTTTCTTTTTCTCCGGCAGGGGCTACACTGCCAGTTGACATTTCGCCTGGAAGGAATACGGACATTACACGGAGATAGTGCAGCCAACCGGTCAATGCGAGACAAGGAGTGCCCGATATGAAGCCCAGATTCGCCACAATTCTCCTGTTCGTGGCCATGGCCCTGCTGCTTGCCGCGGGGTGCGCCAAGAAGAAGACCGCCGCCCAGCCCCAGGCCGTGGTCATCGAGGACAGCGCCGCTCCGGCCCAGCCCGAGCCCTATTCGCCCCCGGCCGTGGACGAGGACCAACTCCGCCTGGAACAGGCCCTCGGTGAGCTGAGCAAGGCCATCCACTTCGACTTCGACAAGTCCGACATCCGCGCCGGCGAGGACCGCGAACGGCTCCAGAACAAGGCCGTGATCCTCCAGGAGTTCTCCTCGATCAGCGTGACCATCGAGGGACACTGCGACGAGCGCGGCACCAACGAGTACAACATGGCCCTGGGTTCGCGCCGGGCCAACTCCGCCAAGGAATACCTCAAGGTCCTCGGCGTGGATCCCTCGCGCGTCGATACCGTGAGCTACGGCGAGGAGCGCCCCGTGGACCCGGGCCACACCGAGTCCGCCTGGGCCAAGAACCGCCGCGACGAGTTCATGGTGCGCCGCTAGAAGGCGGGTTTCCGGAAACGAAAAGGCCGGCGGGATGTCCCGCCGGCCTTTTTTTTGTCCGGGTGCGGGGCTCCGGTCCTAGACCGTGATCTCCAGGGCGACCTTGTGCAGGTCGCGGCGGGCCGCCAGGATGCGCCACTGGCGCAGGCAGGCCTTGCAGAAATGGTGGAAGGCGGCGAACTCGTCCTCGGCGATGAATTCGTCGAAGATGAGGACCGTGCCGGGACGGATGTGCCGGTTCATGGTCATGAGCACGAACAGCGTGGAGGAATAGAGGTCCGCATCCAGGTGCAGGACCAGTCGCCCCTGAGGTTCGAAGCGGGCGGCGAAGGGCGGCAGGGTATCCTGGAACAGGCCCGGGACGAAGCTGGCCCGCGGGTCACTGACCTCCGGGAACTTCCCGCCGGCATCGAAACAGCCTTTTTCGCTCCTGCCGGCGTCCCAGCGCTCGGGCAGGCCGGAGAAGGTGTCGAAGCCGAAGAAGCGCGACTGCGGGTGCTTGTTCAGGGCCAGCCAGCGCAGGAAGCTGTCCCCGCGGAACACGCCGAATTCCAGGAAGTCGATGGGCCCGTCCCCCAGGATGTTGGAGCTGACCCAGGCGTAGAGCACCACGCGCTTGGAATAGTCGTAGCTGAACAGCGGGAAGCGCTCCTGGTGCTCCTGCAGCACGGACTGGCGCAGGAAGGCGTAGTAGCCCTTTTCCCACAGGGAGACGTTGCCGCCCTTGAGTTGGGCTTCGAGTTCCTGGACCATTTCGGGGCTCATGGCGCACCTCCAGCGTCGGGTTGTTGCCGCTCCGGCGATGGAAGCAAGGAGCGTGCCGGGGCTTTTCAGCGGACCGGCCCCGGGATATGCTCGGACGAACCGGGAGGGGGGAATGGACAACACGCGCCGGGCGTTCTGGATCGCGGCCCTGGTTCTGCTCTGCTGGTCCTGCGGGCCGCGGCCCGGAAGCCGCGACAAGGTCGTCACGCCCCTGGACCCCTCGGGCCAATGCCTCCTGGTGCTCTCCGCGGACTGGACCGCCACCCAGGGCGCGCTGCGGGCCTATGAGCGCTCCTGGACCGGGTCCTGGAAGGCCGTGGGCCCGGAGATCCCCGTGTACCTGGGCCGTTCGGGCCTGGGCTGGGGCCGGGGCCTGCACCCGGAACAGGCCGGGGAGCCCCGCAAGGCCGAGGGCGACGGCCGGGCCCCGGCGGGCATCTTCGCCCTGCCTTCGGCCTTTGGCCGGGCCCCGCTCACGCCGCCGCTCAAGGCCTTCCCCTTCCTGGTCACGGACCAGGACACGGTCTGCGTGGACGACAGCGTATCATCCCGCTACAACACGGTATTCCAGGCCAAACAGGTCCCGTCCCGGAACTGGGACAGTTTTGAGCACATGCTGCGTCCCGACGGCATCTACGACCTGGGCCTGCTGGTGGAGCACAATCCGCAGCCCGCCACGCCCGAGGGCGGCTCCTGCATCTTCGTGCACCTGCCGCACGACCCGCTCAAGCCCACCACGGGCTGCACCACCGTGCCCCGGCCGGACATGGAGCGCCTGCTCCGCTGGCTCGACGCCTCCAGGCGGCCGGTGCTGGTGCAGCTGCCCCAGGCCGAGTACGGCCGCCTCAGGGAGGTCTGGGGACTGCCCTAGACCCGCGCTCGCCGGAGCGCAGAAAAATCATTGCCCCTTTTTCCCGGCGTCCCTATAAACTGGAACGTAATCCACCTGTTTGCACCCCAGTGCCGGAGGTTCCATGAAACGGTTCGCCTGCATCCTTTCCGCCGTGCTCTTCGTTTTGCTCCTGGCAGCCGCGGGCTTCACCGCCGACGGCGCCGCGCTCTACGGCAAGTGCGCCGGCTGCCACGGCGCGGACGGCGCCAAGAAGGCGCTGGGCACGGGCCAGCCGCTCAAGGGCCTGTCCGCCGCCGACCTGTCCAAGGCCTTGAACGGCTACAAGGCCAAGACCTACGGCGGGGAGAAGAAGGCCATCATGGAGAGCCAGGCCCAGGCTCTTTCGGCCGAGGACATTGAGGCCCTGAGCGCCTACATCTCCAAGCTCTAGCGCGGCCATGCCGAGGCTCCTCATCGTCCTGGCGCTGACGCTCTGGCCCTGGTGCCAGGCCCTGGGCCAGGACGCCCCGGCCGGGGAACCGTCGGCCCACGGTCAGCACATGGCCGAGCCGTCCCGGCCTCCGGCGGTGGGCGTCAGCGAGAAGCTCGGCGCCTTCCTGCCCGAGGACGTGGTCCTGCGCGACGAGGAGGGCCGGCCGGTGAACGTGCGCAAGCTCGTGACCCTGCCCACCATCCTGGCCCCGGTCTATTACTCCTGTCCCAATGAGTGCAACCTGCTCCAGGGCAGCCTGGCCCAGGCCCTGCCCCAGATCGGCCTGACCCCGGGCAGGGACTACCAGGTCCTCTCGGTGAGCTTCGACGAGAACGACACCCCGGCCGCGGCCAAGAGCCGCAAGCAGGACTACCTGGCCGTGGCCCACGGCTTCCCGCCGGAGGACTGGAAGTTCCTGACCGGCGACGCGGCCAGCATCCGCCGCCTCATGGACGCCATCGGCTTCGGCTTCAAGCGCGACGGCCCGGCCTTCAAGCATTCCGTGGTCCTGGTGGCGCTCTCGCCCGAGGGCAAGATCACGCGCTACCTCTACGGGGTGCGGCCCCTGGCCTTCGACATCACCATGGCCGTCACGGACGCGGCCGAGGGCCGTCTCGGGCTCTCGGTGCAGCGGGCCGTGGCCTTCTGCTACTCCTACGACCCCGAAAGCCGGCGCTACGTCTTCGACGTCATGAAGGTGACCGGGCTCTCGGTGCTGGCCGGGGTGGGACTGTTCGTCCTGTTCCTCTTCCTCGGGGGCAGGAAACGCAAACGCGGTTGAAGCGGAGGACGGTATGCACGGCAACGGCACGGAGGATGCGGGCTTCTGGGCCCCCCTGGGACGCGGCGGCCTGTCCTCCTGGATCTTCAGCACGGACCACAAGCGCATCGGCCTGCTCTACCTGGCCCTGATCCTGGCCATGTTCGCGGCGGCCACGGTCATCGGGGTGGTCCTGCGGCTCAAGCTCATGACCCCGGGCAACACGCTCCTGGGACCCCAGACCTACAACGCCCTGTTCACCCTGCACGGCGTGATCATGATCTTCCTGGTGGTCATCCCGAGCATCCCGGCCTCCTTCGGCAACATCATCATGCCCCTGCAGATCGGGGCCAACGACGTGTCCTTCCCCCGGCTGAACCTCTTTTCCTGGTGGCTCTATGTCCTGGGGGCCGTGCTGGCGCTGGTCTCGATCTTCACGGGATCGGGCGCGCCGGACACCGGCTGGACCTTCTACGTGCCCTTCAGCGAGCGCACCACCACCAACGTCAACGTGGCCGTGCTGGCGGTCTTCGTCCTGGGCTTCTCCTCGATCCTCACCGGGCTCAACTTCATCACCACCATCCACCGCCTGCGGGCCCCGGGCCTGACCTGGAACCGCCTGCCCCTGTTCGTCTGGTCACTCTACGCCACGGCCTGGATCCAGGTCCTGGCCACGCCGATCCTGGGCATCACCGTGCTGCTCATCTTCGCCGAGCGCGTCCTGCACCTGGGGCTGTTCGACCCGGGCCGGGGCGGCGACCCGCTCCTCTACCAGCACCTGTTCTGGATCTACTCCCACCCGGCGGTGTACATCATGATCCTGCCGGCCATGGGCGTGGTCTCCGAGATCGTGCCGGTGTTCGCCCGCAAGCCCATCTTCGGCTACAAGATGATCGCCTTCTCCAGCCTGGCCATCGCCTTTGCCGGGTCCCTGGTCTGGGCCCACCACATGTTCACCAGCGGCATGAGCGACCTGGCCGTGCTGATCTTCTCCTTCCTGACCTTCGTGGTGGCCATCCCCTCGGCCATCAAGGTCTTCAACTGGCTGTCCACCCTGTACAAGGGCTCCATCAGCGTGGAGCCGCCGCTGCTCTACACCCTGGGCTTCATCTTCATGTTCTCGGTGGGCGGGCTCACCGGCCTGGTGCTCGGCTCGGCGGGCACGGACATCCACGTGCACGACACCTACTTCGTGGTGGCCCACTTCCACTACGTCATCTTCGGCGGCACGGGCCTGGGCATGTTCGCGGCCATGCACTACTGGTTCCCCAAAGTCTTCGGCCGGGGCTACGACGCCCGCCGCGCGGCCTGGGCCTTCTGGATCTCCTTCGTGGGCATGAACGTGCTGTACATGCCCATGTTCGTCATGGGGCTCCAGGGCATGCCCCGGCGCTACTACGACTACCTGCCGCAGTTCGCCCGGCTCCAGTTCGTCTCCACGGTGGGCTCCTGGATCCTGGTGGCGGGGCTCACGCTCATGTTCGGCAACCTCATCGCCGGAATCCGCAACGGCCGGAGGGTGGGGGCCAATCCCTGGGGCGCGGCCACCCTGGAGTGGACCCTGGCCTCGCCGCCGCCGCACCACGACTTCCCGCAGACGCCGGTGGTGGAGCGGGGGCCCTACGACTTCCGGGGGGTGAGCGCCGATGACTGAGATGCACAAGGACTACGCCGCCGCCAAGATGGGCATGTGGCTCTTCCTGTTCACCGAGATATTGCTCTTCGGCGGGCTGTTCCTGCTCTACGCGGCCTACCGCCACCGCTTCGTCCTGGCCTTCCACCAGGCGGGCCAGGCCCTGGACGTGGTCCTGGGCGGGGCCAACACCGTGGTGCTCATCACCAGCAGCCTGTTCGTGGCGCTCTCCATCACGGCCCTGCAGCAGGGCCGCAAGGTCCGCTGCCAGTGGTTCCTGGCCCTGACCATCCTCATGGCCCTGGTCTTCCTGGTGAACAAGTACTTCGAGTGGTCGGCCAAGTTCAGCCACGGCATCTACCCGGGCAGCGAGCACCTGGCGCAGCTGCCGCAGGGCCAGGCCCTGTTCTACTCGCTCTATTTCGCCATGACCGGGCTGCACGGCATCCACGTGCTCCTGGGGGCCGCGCTCCTGGGGGTGGTCATGGCCTTCGTGGCCCGGGACAGGGTCCGGCAGGACGACTACGTGCTCCTGGAGAACGCCGGGCTCTACTGGCACCTGGTGGACCTGGTCTGGATCTACCTGTTCCCGCTGTTCTACCTCATCAGCTAGGAGGCGGCCATGTTGCAAGCGCACACGAACAGCGGCGGGCACATCCTGGGCAACGGCTTCCTCGCGTTCATCTGGGCCGCGCTCATGGTCTGCACGGCCATCACCGTGCTCGTGGCCCGGGTGGACCTGGGTTTCCTGAACGTGGTCGCGGCCCTGGGCGTGGCCACGGCGAAGGCCCTGCTGGTGATCCTCTTCTTCATGCACCTGCGCTACGAGAACAGCCTGCTGCGCTGGATGGTCTTCATGGCCTTCGTGATCCTGGCCATCTGCATCGGCTTCACCTTCTTCGATCTGGCCTGGAGGCCGTGAGGCAGACATGAGCGCGCAACTCGTCAACGCCGCCCACGAGGTGGACAAGAGCTTCCTGTTCATCTTCGGGGCCTCGGCCCTGCTGCTGGCGCTCCTGACCGCGGCCATGCTCTGGTTCGTCTTTCGCTACAACCGCAAGCGCCATCCCGTGGCGGACCAGACCGAGGGCAACCTCTGGGCCGAGATCGTCTGGACGGTTTTGCCGACCATCCTGGTCATGGGCATGTTCGTGTCCGGCTGGTCCAGCTACAAGGCCCTGCGCCAGGTGCCCGCCGGGGCCCTGGAGGTCAAGGTCACGGCCCGCATGTGGACCTGGGACTTCGAGTATGCGGGCGGCCGCAAGAGCAAGATACTCTATGCCCCGGTGGGCAGGCCCGTGAAGCTCCTGCTGTCCTCGGAGGACGTGCTCCACGGGTTCTACGCCCCGGCCTTCCGGATCAAGATCGACACCGTGCCGGGCATGACCACCTACGCCTGGTTCACGGCCGAGAAGGAGGGCGACTACGTGGTCTTCTGCTCGGTCTATTGCGGGTTGCAGCACGCCAAGATGCTCACCTCCATCCGGGCCGTGAGTCAGGCGGCCTTCGACGCCTGGCTGGCCGAGGGCGCGGTCCGGTCCGAGGAGGCCCCGGGCCGGGCCCTGCTGGAGAACAAGGGCTGCCTGGGTTGCCACAGCCTGGACGGCTCGCCCGCGGTGGGCCCAAGCTTCAAGGACCTCTGGGGCCGCAAGGTGATCCTGGTGGCCCCCAACGGGTCCAAGTCCACGGTCACCACGGACGAGGGCTACCTGCGCCGGGCCATCCTGGGGCCCAAGGACCGCACGGTGGAGGGTTTTGACCCGATCATGCCGTCCTTCGGGGGCCAGATCAGCGAGGACGAGATGACCCTGATCCTGGACTTCCTGCGCACCGGCGGCAAGCCGCCCAAGGACGGCCGGGCCGTGGCCGAGGCCGAGGGCTGCCTGTCCTGCCACGCCGAGGACCGGAGCGTGCTGGTGGGCCCGGGCTTCCAGGGCCTCTGGGGCTCCAAGGTCACGGCCGAGGGACCCGGCGGCGAACACGACGTGCTGGTGGACCGCCAGGTGGTCCTGGAGGCCCTGAGCCTGCCCGGCAAGCTGCAGCTCAAGGGCTTTGACCCGATCATGCCCGCCTATCCCGATCTCTCGGACGAGGACCGCGAGGCCCTGCTGGGCTGGCTGGAATCCCTGGGAACCGACGGCCACAACGTCCACAGCGGGCCGGGAGGTCACACTCCGTGATCCGGGACCTGCTGCGACTGGCCCGGCCCCGGGTCTGCGTCCTGGCCGGGGCCGGAACCCTGGCCGGGTACGTGCTGGCGCGCCCGGTTCCGGACCTGCGCCTGCTGGGCGTCCTGGCCGGGGCCCTGCTCCTGGCCGCGGGCTGCTCGGCCCTGAACCAGGTGCAGGAGCGTTGCGAGGACGGCCGCATGGAGCGCACCCGGCAGCGGCCCCTGCCCGCCGGCCGGCTCAC
>DFYP01000083.1 GCA_002382645.1 Desulfovibrio sp. UBA4079
CTCATGGGCGCGGCCGTGGCCGTGGCCGCCTGGCTGCGCGGGGCCGAGGTCACGGCCGTGGCCGGGCCCGTGGACCAGCCCCTGCCCCGGGGCCTCAAGCGCATCGACGTGACCACGGCGGCCGAGATGCACGCCGCCTGCCTGGACCTCTGGCCGGACATGGACGTCTGCTGCATGACCGCCGCGGTCTCGGACTTCCGGCCCGAGCCGTTCGGGGACAAGAAGTTCAAGAAAGACAAGGTCAAGGACGGGCTGGACATCCACTTCCTGGCCAATGCGGACATCCTCCGCGACCTGGGCTCGCGCAAGAAAAAGGATCAGGTGCTCATCGGCTTCGCGGCCGAGACCACGGCCCTGGAGGCCCCGGCCCGGGCCAAGCTCAAGGCCAAGAACCTGGACCTGGTGGTGGCCAACCGCGTGGACGCCCCGGATTCCGGCTTTGCCGGCCCGCTCAACACGGTCTGCGTCCTGGACCGCCAGGGCCGTTTGGAGCACTGGACAGCCCTGCCCAAAACCGAGGTGGCCTGGCGCATATGGGATCTCCTTCCGCAACTCTGAACCTGCCCCCGCACCTGCTCCCCTGGCACGCCTCGGGACTGAGGCACGTACTGGGCTGCAAGCCTGTGGCCCGGGCTTCCGAAGGCGCGGAAAACAGGCCTGAACCGCAAGCCATCTCCAAACGACCGCAAGTCTTTTTTCCCCAGCCCTGGGCCCGCTGCTGGCAGGCGGTGCCGGCCACGGCCCGCATCGTCTGGACCTACCTGGAGCTGGGCCGGGACCTCTGCGGCCAGCCCTCGGCCGAGCGGCGCAACCTGTTCCGCACGCTCCTGGCGCACCTGAACTGGCCCAAGGGCGTCACCGCCTTCTGGCCCCTGTGCTGCCCGGACGGCGAGGGCCTGGCCACCCGGCCCGAGCTTTTCTGGCAGGGCTGCGCCGCGCTTGCCGTGAAGCACGTGGCCTGCTTCGGGCCCGAGGCCCTGGCCCTGCTCTGCCCCGGGGCCGACGCCGCGGCCCTGGCCCACCAGCACGGGGCCGTGACCGTGCACATCCTGCCCGCCCCGGCCGATCTGCTCCGGCTCCTGCCGCACGACCAGCACCTGGCCGTGGACCGCCTGAAAGCCCTGCGTTTTTGATTCCTGACCCAACAGTTGTCTTTTTCCGGCATTGAGGCCAGGATGGGCCCATGCTCCGGACACTTCTCGCCTGTGCGGCCCTGCTGGCCGTCCTGCTGTTCCCTTCTTCGCCTTTCTGCGAACAGGCGAAGCCGGTGCGCGTGCTCGAGGCCGAGCTCACCGGGGCCGTGACGCCCCTGCAGGAGGAGTTTTTACGCCGGGCCCTGGACCAGGCCCGGGACCAGCAATACGACGCCCTGCTCCTGCGCCTGGACACCCCGGGCGGGCTCCTGGACTCCATGCGCGCCATGGTCAAGGACATGCTCAACGCGCCCCTGCCCGTGCTCGTCTGGGTGGGGCCCAAGGGCGCCCAGGCCGCCTCGGCCGGAGTCTTCCTGGTGGCGGCCGCGGACGTGTGCGGCATGGCGCCCCAGGCCACCATCGGCTCGGCCTCGCCCGTGAACGCGGGCGGCTCGGACCTAGGCGAAACCCTCAAGACCAAGGTTTTGGCCGATCTCCAGAGCCTGGTGCGCGGCGCGGCCCTGGCCCGCGGCCGCAACGCGGACTGGTACGAGCGGGCCGTGAGCCAGAGCGTGAGCCTCACGGCCCAGGAGGCCGTGCTCCAGCGGGTGGTGGAGATCCTGGCCGACGACTCCCTGGACTTTCTGGAGCAGGTGGGCCGCCGGGGCCTGACCCGGGCCGGGGCCAGCCTGCGCTTCGAACGCGGCCAGGTGGAGGTCGTGCGCCTGGAGCCGGGATTCCGCGAGCGCTTCCTGTCCTGGCTCCTGCACCCCCAGGTGGCCTATTTCCTGCTCCTGGGCGGCCTGGCCGGGCTGTTCTTCGAGATCATCACGCCCGGGGCCGTGCTTCCGGGCGTGCTCGGCGGGCTCTCCCTGCTCCTGGCGCTCTACGCCATGAGCGTGCTGCCCACGCGCGGGGCGGGCCTGGGCCTG
The DNA here is from genome assembly GCA_002382645.1 of Desulfovibrio sp. UBA4079. Lineage (GTDB taxonomy): Bacteria > Desulfobacterota > Desulfovibrionia > Desulfovibrionales > Desulfovibrionaceae > Aminidesulfovibrio. The sequence goes on from DFYP01000083.1 coordinate 2,066, forward strand.
GTGCTCCTGGGCCTGCTGTTCTTCTGGCTGGAGGTCAAGATCACCAGCTACGGGCTCCTGGGCCTGGCCGCGGTGGCGGCCCTGTTCCTGGGTTCCCTCATCCTGTTCGATCCGGGCTCGGGCCTGCCGGGCCTGCCCCTGTCCACGGTGATCGTCACCGTGGCCGGGCTCTCGGCCCTGCTGGCCGGGCTCGTGACCCTGGTGGTGCGCTCCCAGCGCTCACGCCGGGTCCAGGGCGATCAGGCCATGCTCGGCCTGGCCGCCGAGGTCCTGGACTGGGCCGAAGATCACGGCCAGGCGCGGGTGCGCGGCGAGATCTGGGCCGCGCGCTCGGGCGCGAAGCTGGTCCCGGGGTCCCTGGCCGTCGTGATCGGCCAGGAGGGCCTGACCCTGATCCTGGCCCCGGCTGCGGAAATCCCCGCGCACGAACCCTGATGATCCCTGCGGAGGTCGTTATGTTCACGTTTCTGCCCCTGGCCGTCATCCTCCTGGTCCTGGTCGCCGCCTCGATCCGCGTGCTCAACGAATATGAGCGCGGCGTGATCTTCCGATTGGGCCGTGTGATCCGCGCCAAAGGACCCGGCATCATCCTACTCATTCCTTGGATCGACCGCATGGTCCGGGTCTCGTTGCGGGTCGTGACCATGGATGTGCCCAATCAGGATGTGATCACCCGAGACAACGTGAGCGTGAAGGTCAACGCGGTGGTCTACTTCCGCATTGTGGACCCGGTGAAGGCCATTGTGGAAGTGGAGGATTTCGTTCAGGCCACTTCGCAGCTTGCGCAGACCACCCTTCGCAGTGTATGTGGCGGCGTCGAGTTGGACGAGCTGCTCTCCCACCGCGACAAGGTCAACACGCAGCTCCAGGCCATCCTGGACCAGCACACGGATCCCTGGGGGGTCAAGGTGACCACGGTGGAGGTCAAGTACATCGACCTGCCGCAGGAAATGCAGCGGGCCATGGCCAAGCAGGCCGAGGCCGAACGCGAGCGCCGGGCCAAGGTGATCAACGCCGAGGGCGAGTTCCAGTCGGCCACCCGGCTGAGCGAGGCCGCGGCCATCATCAGCAGCCACCCCGAGGCGCTCCAGCTGCGCTATCTCCAGACCATGCGGGAGATCGCGGCCGAGAGCAAGGCGTCCACGCTCATTCCCGTGCCCGTGGACCTGTTCCGGCTGTTCGCCGGGCAGACGGGCGCCAACGCCGTGAGGAAAGAGGAGAATACATGAAGATTCTGGTCACTGGAGCCGCCGGGTTCATCGGCTTTCACCTGAGCCGGCGCTACCTGGAACAGGGCCACAGCGTGGTGGGCCTGGACATCATCAACGACTACTACGATCCGGCCATCAAGCACGCCCGGCTGGACATCCTCAAGGGCTTTTCCAAGTTCACCTTTGCCCGGCTGGACCTGGCCGACGCCACGGACATCTCCGGGCTGTTCCAGGCCCACGGCTTCGACCTGGTGGTCAACCTGGCGGCCCAGGCCGGGGTGCGCTACAGCCTCCAGAACCCCCGGGCCTACATCGACTCCAACATCGTGGGCTTCCTGAACATCCTGGAAGGCTGCCGGCACACCAAGGTGGGCCACCTGGTGTTCGCCTCCTCCAGCTCGGTGTACGGCCTGAACACCCACATGCCCCTGTCCCCGCACCGCGGCGTGGACCATCCCATCAGCCTGTACGCGGCCTCCAAGAAGTCCAATGAGATGATGGCCCACTCCTACGCCCATCTCTTCGGCCTGCCCTGCACGGGCCTGCGCTTCTTCACGGTGTACGGGCCCTGGGGCCGTCCGGACATGGCCCTGTTCCTGTTCACCAAGGCCATCCTGGCGGGCAAACCCATCAATGTCTTCAACTACGGCAAGATGCGCCGGGACTTCACCTTTATTGACGACATCATCGAGGGCGTGGTGCGCATCGGCGAAAAGCCCGCCACGCCCAACCCGGACTGGGACTCGGCCAACCCGGACCCGGCCACCAGTTCCGCGCCCTACCGGATCTACAACATCGGCAACAACCACGTGGAGGAACTCTCCCGCTACATCGAGGTCCTGGAAAAGGAACTGGGCCGCAAGGCCGAGTGGAACCTTCTGCCCATGCAGGCGGGCGACGTGCCGGCCACCGAGGCCGACGTGGACGACCTGGCCCGGGACGCGGGCTTCAAGCCCGCCACGACCATCGAGGAAGGCATCGCCAAGTTCGTGGCCTGGTATCGGGAGTATTACAAGATGTAAACAGGCCGGACCGGTCCTGAAACGCCCCTGGCCCATGGCTGGGGGCGTTTTTTTATTCCATGAAAAATTCGCATGTTGGCGTCCTCGGTGCTGAAGTTTTCCATCCCGCGCCTTGTCTTTCCCAGGCAATGCGTCTAAAGCCTGGAGGAACGTTGGAGCCGCTGCCCCCGCGTTTCACGTGAAACCAGCGCCCAGCCGCCCCGAGTTTCACGTGAAACACCCCGGGCAGGGTCCGCCCAAACAAAGGCAACTCTCGGAAATACCTGAACAAGAGGGGTCACCGTGGCCAGACGCATCGTCATCGCCAACCAGAAGGGCGGGGTGGGCAAGACCACCACGGCCGTGAACCTGGCGGCCTCCCTGGCGGTCATGGAAAAGAAGGTCCTCCTGGTGGACTGCGATCCCCAGGGCAACGCCTCCAGCGGCCTGGGCTTCTACCCCGGCGACCGCCGCGAGAACATCTATTCCGTGCTCTTTCAGCCCGACAACGTGCGCAAGGCCGTGTACGACTCGGGCATCCCCTTCCTGAGCCTGCTCCCCGGGACCCAGGACCTGGTGGGCGCGGAGATCGAGCTGGCCGACAAGTTCGGCCGGGAGTACTACGTCCGCGACCTGATCCAGGGCCTGGACCCGGAGTACGACTTCATCCTCATCGACTGCCCGCCCTCCCTGGGCCTGCTCACGGTGAACGCCCTGTGCGCGGCCAAAGAGCTCCTCGTCCCGCTCCAGTGCGAGTACTACGCCCTGGAAGGCATCGCCCAGCTGCTCATGACCTACGAGCTCGTGCGCAAGCGCCTCAACCCGGACCTGGACATCCTGGGCGTGGTGCTCACCATGTACGACTCGCGCAACCGCCTGTCCTGGCAGGTGCGCAACGAGGTGCGCAAGGCCTTCCCCCAGCACCTGTTCGAGACCATCGTGCCGCGCAACGTGCGCCTGTCCGAGGCCCCGAGCTTCGGCAAGCCGGTGATCACCTACGACATCAAGTCCACGGGAGCCGAGGCCTATCTGGCCCTGGCCCAGGAGGTGGCGCGCAGCCGCACGGCCCGCGCCAAGCAGGACGAGCCCGCACCGGCCGCGGCCGGACAGGCGTGAGGCTCAGGTCTTGTAGCGGGCTTCCTTGGTGGGGATCTTGTCCTGGAACGGCCGAACCTCGGTGCTGATATGACTCTTGAAATGCTTCTTGATGATCTTGGCCCGGCAACCCAGGCAGGTGAAGCTCACCAGGCCGCCCAGACTGGCCGCCGTGAGCCGGAACTTGCGCGGGTCGTCCGCGGCCCAGTCCGCGGTCTCGGCCCCGCATTCGGTGCAGCGCACGTCCGTGTCCATGGGATAGGGGAAGTCCCAGTACTGCTTGAGCAATTCCCATCCGTCCAAGGGCTCGGGCCGCTCGTCTTCCTGGGTCTGGGCAGCCCGGCCCAGGGCCTTGAGCACGCCATCCCGCACCGTGTCCCAGGCCTCAGCCGAAATCTGCACAGCCACCAGGCGGCCGGACTTGTCGTACAGCTCGGTAATCGGATCGTAAACCATACACCCTCCCGCAGGGATGAAACCCTTGGCGCGGGCCTCGGCCCGGCCAGCGCACTATAGGCATGGCCGGCCCTGCCCGGCAAGCCCGTGACGCCAGAACCAGGAGCGACCCCATGGCCACAAGCACCAGAGGACTCGGACGCGGACTCGACGCCCTGCTCGGCGGGCTCAACCCGGACACCGGCGCGACCCCGGGCGAGGTCAAGAACATCCCCCTGGCGGCCATCAGCCCCAACCCGCACCAGCCGCGCAAGGAATTCGACCCCGTTGCCCTGGACGACCTGGCCTCGAGCATCAAGAGCCAGGGCGTGCTCCAGCCCATCCTGGTGCGGCCCCTGGAGGCCCAGCCCGGAACCTTCGAGCTGGTGGCCGGCGAGCGCCGCCTCCGCGCCTCCAAGCTGGCCGGACTCAACGAGATCCCGGCCCTGGTCCGCGCCCTGGACGACCGCGAGAGCCTGGCCATCGCGCTCATCGAGAACCTCCAGCGCGAGGACCTGAACGCCATGGAGGAGGCCGAGGGCTACCGCCAGCTCCTGGACCAGTTCTTCGTGACCCAGGAGGACCTGGCCCGCCAGATCGGCAAGAGCCGCCCGGCCCTGGCCAATGCCCTGCGCCTGCTCCAGCTGCCCGACGAGGTCCAGGAGGACGTGCGCCGCGGCAAGCTCAGCGCGGGCCACGCCCGGGCCCTGCTGGCCGTGGGCGACCCCGAGGCC
>DFYP01000182.1:0-235 GCA_002382645.1 Desulfovibrio sp. UBA4079
CAGGCCGTGGAGCAGGGCGGCGTGCGGCTGATCCACGACCTGGCCGCGGCCGCGGCCTTTTCCTGGCGCGAAACCGCCCAGGCCCTGGGCTGCCGGTCCCTGGTCAGCGTGCCCGCCCTGGTCCGGGGCCGGACCGCCGTGGTCCTGACCCTCTGCGCCCCGGAGCGGGACTTCTTCCAGGAGCGCGAGGCCGCCCTGGCCGAGGAGGTCGCCCTGGACATCGGCTTCGCCCTGG
>DFYP01000182.1:259-12388 GCA_002382645.1 Desulfovibrio sp. UBA4079
TGCGGCTCCAGGCCGACCGCTACGAGAGCCCGGCGGACCGCCGGATGCTCGAGGAGAGCCAGGTGCGCGTGCAGACCCTGAGCCGGGTCCACGACGTGCTCTCGCGCTCCGGGGACGTGACCCGCATCTGCATGCGGACCTACCTGCGGGAACTGGTCCAGGGCCTGGCCCGGCACCACGACCCCGCGGGCCGGGTGCGCCTCGATCTGCCCGAGGAGGAAGGGGTCCTGGGCCTGGACCAGGCCGCGCCCTGCGGCCTGCTGGCCGGGGAGCTGGCGTCCAACGCCTTGCGCCACGCCTTTCCCCATGGTCAGGGCGTGCTGCGCGTGGAGTTCTCCACCCGGGACGGCCAGGCCCGGCTGCGGGTCTGCGACAACGGCCAGGGCCTGCCCCCGGGCCTGGACCCCGGCGACCCCACCAGCCTGGGCTTGGTCCTGATCCAGGCCCTGAGCGAGCAGCTGGGCGGCGCGCCGCGCTGGGACCAGAGCCAGGGCCTGGACTTCGAGCTGCGCTTTCCCGTGCGCCCAGAGGATTCACCGCGAATCCAGGATTGACGGCGTCGGGAACCCCATTCCCCGTTGACTTTTCCACAGCTGGTCCTATTCTTCATCCACAACATATCCACAAGGAGGAAGAGCCATGTTCAAGCGTTTCCTGCCTGAATTGCGCAAGCATTCCCTGGCCGCGGGCCGGCCCGCCAGCCTGGCCGACCTCATGGAGGAGTTCTGGAAGTCGCCCTTCGAGGGCTTTCCCTGGCGCGACACGGGCTATCCGGCCGTGGACGTGAGCGAGGACGACAAGGAGGTCACGGTCAAGGCCGAGCTGCCCGGCCTGGAGGCCAAGGACGTGGAGCTGACCCTGGAGTCCGGGGTCCTGACCATCCGCGGGGAGAAGAAGTTCGAGGGCGAGGAGAAGAAGGAGAACTACCACCGCATCGAGCGGAGCTACGGCTCCTTTGTGCGCGCCGTGCCCTTGCCTCGCGAGGTGAAATCCGACAAGGTCAAGGCCAAGTTCGACAAGGGCGTGCTCACCGTGACCATGCCCAAGGCCGAGAAGGCCGAGACCCGCAACATCACCATCGAGTAGGCCGGCCTCCTGCCCGGGGGTCCGGCGCGGAGGGACGGGGATGTACTGGATCGCCTTTGGAGACGTGCACGAGCAGACCGCATCCCTGTCCCGCATCCCGGGCCTCCGGGAGGCCGACGGCGTCATCGTCAGCGGCGACCTGACCAACCGGGGCGGCGCGGCCCAGGCCCGCCAGGTGCTCGACGCCATCCGGGCCTTCAATCCGCGCGTCCTGGCCCAGATCGGCAACATGGACGGGGCCGCGGTCCACGACTTTTTGGCCGCCGAGGGCCTGAACATCCATCTGGAGACCCGCGAGCTGGCCCCCGGGCTGGGGCTCATGGGGGTGGGCTGGTCCACGCCTACGCCCTTCGGCACGCCCAGCGAGACGAGCGACGAGCAGATCGGCCGGTGGCTGGAAGCGACCCATGCCAAGGCCGCGGGCTACGGGCAGCTGGTGGCCGTGATCCACACCCCGCCCCTGAACACGGCGGCCGACCGCCTGGGCTCGGGCGCCTCCGTGGGCAGCCTCGCGGTGCGCCATTTCCTGGAAAAGGCCCAGCCCGAGGTCTGCCTCACCGGCCACATCCACGAGTCCCGGGCAGAGGACCGCATCGGCAAGACCCTGGTGATCAATCCCGGGATGCTGGCCCACGGCGGCTTCGTGCGCCTGGACTTTGAGGACGGCCGGCTCTCGGCCCGGCTGCTCGCGGCGGACTAGATGCCCCGGGCCGCGCGCTTTCTCTGGGTGGGCAAGCTGAAAGAGCCCTTTTTCCGCGACGCGGCGGCCCACTATCTGGCCCGGCTCAAGCCCCTGCTGCCCTTTGAGGAGACCGTGCTGCGCGACGCGCCCGGCAAGCTGCCGCCCGCTGAGAAGTCCGAGCGGGAGTGCCGGGCCCTGCTGGAGGCCCTGGGGCCCAAGGATTTCGTGGTCTGCCTCGACGAGCGCGGGCAGGAGCTCGCCTCGCGCCAGCTGGCCGAAAAGCTGCGGGTCTGGACCGAGGACCCCAACACCCGCCCCTGCTTTGTGGTGGGCGGGGCCTTCGGGCTCAACGAGGCCGTGCGCGGCCGGGCCTGTTTCGTCTGGAGCCTGGGCAGGATGACCCTGCCCCATGAACTGGCCCGGGTGGTGCTTCTGGAACAGGTCTATCGCGCCGCCGCCATCCTCAAGGGCATCCCCTACCACCACGACTAGGAAGAACCCATGCTGGACCTGGACTACCTTGCCAAGATCGAGAACTTCATGGATTCCGGAGACCTGGCCTTCGAGTTCGAGCACGGCGACGAGGACAAGCGCCAGCTCATCCTGGAGTACCTGGAGAGGTTCATGGACCTGGCCGAGAAGGCCGACGCCCTGGCCACCAAGCTCATCTTCCGCGACGGCTACATGGAGATGCTCGCGGGCTCCAATCCCCAGAAGTAGCGCGGCTTGCCTGCCGCCTCGTAGATCTGCTCCGCCGCCAGCCGCCAGTCTCCGGGCAGATCGGGCGGCGGCTCGTTGGCCAGGATCACCAGCGTTCCGCCCGGCGCGAGCATGGGCCGGGCCAGGGGCAGGAGTTCGGGCCAGGGCAGGAAGGCCCGGCTGAGCACCAGGTCGGCCGCGCCGAGCTTCTGGGCCGCGTCCTGGGCCCGGCCCGCGAACACGAAGGTCCCGGGCAGCTTGAGCGTGCCCAGGCAGACGCGCAGGAAGGCCGCGCGCTTCTCGCGCACCTCCACGAGATGATAGGTCCCGCGCTGCCAGAGCGCGCGCAGAGGGATGCCGGGCAGGCCCGCGCCCGCGCCCAGGTCCAGGCACAGGGGCGCCTCCGGCAGGCCCAGGCCCTCCAGGAAGCCCGCCAGGTAAAAGCTGTCCAGCACCAGGGTGGAGAACATCTCGCGCCACTGGCGCGGCCCCACCAGGTTGGTGGACCGGTTCCACTTCTCCAGCAGGCCCAGGTACGCGGCCAGGCTGTCGGCCTGTTCCGGTGTGGGATCAAGACCCAGCTTTCGGGCCTCGCTGAGCACGTCCGCCGCCGCGATCATCGCATCGTCCTCTCCGGCATGGGCTTACCGCAAAAGCGCGGCCGGCGCCACGGCGGGATTCCGGCTTGCTCCCCCCCAAACCTTGCGGTAATTCTTGGAAAAACCTGTTTCCACAGGAGGGGCTCCATGGATCGTCGCGCGTTTCTCAAGCTGGCCGCACTGTCCTCCATGGGTCTGGCCTGCACGGCCGTTCCGGCCCTGGCCCGGGGCATCCCGGCCAAGAACTTTCCGGGCGGCGGTCCGGGCCGCTGCTTCACCCCGCCCACCGGGGTCATCCGCATCCCGGTGCGCGACCTGTTCAAGGTGGGACCCGGGCCCTCCAGTTCGCACACCCTGGCCCCCCTGCGCATCGCCAGCCACTTCCGTGAAACCGTGGCCGGGCTGTCCCCGGACGACCTGACCCGGGCCGCGCGCTTCGAGGCCCGCCTGTTCGGCAGCCTGAGCGCCACGGGCCAGGGGCACCGCACGGACCGCGCCGTCATGGCCGGGCTCCTGGGCCAGCAGCCCGAGACCTGCGACCCCAAGGTCATGGACCGCCTGGCCGATCCCCAGGGCCGGTTCGACACGGTCATCAACGGCCGCACCTTTGCCGTGAGCCAGGAGACGCTCGTCTGGGACGCGGTGGAGCACTCCTATCCCTACAGCAACACCCTGGTCATGCGCCTGCTGGACGCCCAGGGCCAGGTCCTGCTCGAGCGCGAGTACTATTCGCCCGGCGGCGGGTTCTTCCTCTGGAAGGGCCAGCCCGAGGAGCGGCGCGGCGAGCCCGTGCACCGCTTCGCGGGCATGACCGAGCTGCGCCGGGTGGTCGAGGCCACGGGCAAGTCCATCCCGCAGGTCATGCTCGAGAACGAGATGGTCATCCTGGGCCAGGACCAGGCCGCGGTGAACGCCCACCTGGACCTGGTGCTGCACACCATGGCCGCGGGCGTGGACCTGGGCCTCAAGGAGGAGGGCCAGCTGCCCGGGCCCTTCCCGTTCTTCCGCAAGGCCCGGCGTGTGTTCGAGCAGTCCAAGCGCCTGGGCCCGGGCGACGCCTTCCTCCAGCAGGTCAGCAGCTACGCCATGGCCGTGTCCGAGGGCAACGCCGCGGGCCGCCTGGCCGTGACCGCGCCCACCCTGGGCTCGGCAGGCACCATGCCCGCCCTGGTGTACGTCCTGCAGCGCCACCTCAAGCTCCCCCAGAAGGCCCTGCGCCAGGGGCTCCTGGCCGCCGGGGCCGTGGGTCTCATCTGCAAGACCAACGCCAGCGTGGCCGGGGCCGAGGTGGGCTGCCAGGGCGAGATCGGCGTGGCCTCGGCCATGGCCGCGGCCATGGTGGCCTGCGCCACGGGCGCGGGCCCGGAGGCCGTGGAACTGGCCGCCACCATGGCCCTGGAGCACCACCTGGGCATGTCCTGCGACCCGGTGGGCGGGTTCGTGCTCATCCCCTGCATCGAGCGCAACGCCTTCGGCGCGCTCAAGGCCTACAACGCCGCGCTCCTGGCCCGCAGCGAGCAGCCCGGGCAGCACTGGGAGGATCTGGACCGGGTGGTGGCGGCCATGCTGGAGACCGGCAAGGCCCTGCCCCAGCCGTTCAAGGAGATGGGCACCGGCGGCCTGGGCGTGACCATGGTGGACTGCTAGGCCGGGAGGCCGGGGAGCGGGCTACCAGGAGTATTGCAGCAGCAGCGAGCCCAGGTGCTGCACCCGGTCGCTGGCAACGGTGGCCTCATAGGCCGCCGTCAGGGCCAGATCCTTTCTCACGACCCAGGAGAGCCCCAGGTCGCCCACCGCGCTGTCCCTGCCGGAGTCGTTCGTCTGCACCGTGAAGGAGGAGGCCGGGTTGCCGGTAAAGGCCGCGCTGATCCGGCTGTCGGCGTCCAGCAGCTCGTGCCGCCAGCTGACCCGCGCCGCCGGCGTGATGGTCCCGCGGGAGGTCTGGTATTCCTTGTCCAGCCCCAGGCCCAGGGAACTGATCAGCGACGTGCTGTCTTGCTTGTCCACGGAGAGGTTCAGGGCCCCGGCGCCGTCTTCCGTGAACCCGTTGCGGGTCAGGTACGCCGCCTGCAGGGCCGCGAACGGCGTGACGCGCACGGTCTGGACGTCGAAATGGTACCCGGTTTCCACCTGGCCCAGGACCCGGTGGCCGTCATAGTCGGCGTCGGCCTTCCGGTTCAGGCCGCCGAAGCTGATCCTGCGGGTGCTCTCGAAGCGGCTGTAGCCGTAGGCGGCCAGGCCGTTCACGTACCACGGGCCAGGGGTGTACGCGCCGTACAGGGCGGCCTGGTAGAGGGCGACGGTGGCGTCGTCGTCCAGGTCGTCCATGTTGACGTCGGTGGTCGCATAGCCCACGGACGCGCCCAGCAGGACGTCCCGGTCCAGCTGCTGGTCGTAGCCCATGGCCGCGCCGCCGGTATTGTAGTCGTAGCGCGACGAGGCGTCGTTCCCGCTCCTGTTGCCCGCGCCGCCGTAGGCCGTCATCCAGAAATTGCGGGCGGGGATCGTGGCCAGGGGGGCGTCGCTGGCCGTATTGGCCAGGGCGGCCAGGAGCAGCTGTCCGTTGGCCGGGGAGCGGCCGGAGCGCTCCCCCATCCTGTTGGACAGGACGCTCAGGTAGCTGTCAAAGGCGAAGGTCGAGACCTCTTCCAGGGTCGCGTGGGTCAGGCCGCCCACCTGGTCGTAGGCGCTGCGCGCCCCGGCCGAGGAGAGGCCCAGCAGGGTGTTGTACACGGTGCTCATGTCCCCGCCGGCCGAGGAATAGCCGCGGTCCAGGGCCGAGGCCACGGCATACTGGTTGGCCGTGAGGGCCACGTCGGCGAAGGTGGTGGAATTGCGGGTCAGGGTCAAAGAGACGCTGTCGGCGTCGTAGCTCAGGGACGGGGTCAGGAAGGCCAGGTTGCTGGTCACGTCCGCAAAGGTGCCGGTGACGCCGCCCGTGGCGCTCAGGATCGTGTAGAGGGTGGTCGTGTCGTAAGCGCCCGAGCTGGCGAGCACGGAGACCGTGCCGCCGTTCAGGGTGGCGGTTCCGGTGATGACCAGGGAGTCGGACTGGCCCGCGGAGTTCACCTCCACCTCGTAGGTGGAGCCCGCGTTCTGGGTGTAGTTGCCGTTGACGGTCAGGGTGCCGATGGAGTTCCCCGGGGCGACGGTGCCGTTGTTGATCACGTCGCCGAAGATGGTGCCGGTGCCCATGAGGGTGGCGTCCGCATCCACTGTGACGGAGCTGGTGACGCTGCCGTCCACGGACAGGGAACCCTCGTCCACGGTGGTGGCCCCGGTGTAGGTGTTGGTCCCGGTCAGCCGCAGCAGGCCCGTGCCGGTCTTGGTCAGGGAGCCCGTGCCGGTGAGGACCGAGCTGATGGTGAGCGTGCCGTCCACGTCGGCCGTGGTCAGCTCGATGTCCCCGCTGCCGTTGATGACGCCCGTGGAGCCGCCGGCCACTGTGGCGGTGCCGATGCTCACGGTGCCGGTGCCGTTGTTGGTGAGGGTGCTGTCCGCCAGGTTGAGGGTGGTCACGGAGGTGTCCCCCGTGCCGCCCAGGGTGCCCGTGGAGCCGCTGGCCACCGCCAGGGTGGTGATGTCCACGGTGCCGGTGCCGTTGTTGGTGAAGGCGCTGTCCGCCAGGTTGAGGGTGGTCACGGACAGGCCGCCGCTTCCGGTATAGTCGAGGGTGCCGCCGATGTCGGCCGTGGTCACGGACGTGGAGGCGGTGCCGGTGATGGTGCCTGTGGAGCCGGAATGCACCACCAGGGTGGCGATGGACAGGGTGCCGGAATTGTCGATGGTGCCGCCGTCGTTCACAAAGGTGCCGGTGCCGCTGAAGTCGCCGCCGTTGGTGAAGGTGCCGCTGTTGCGCACCTCGCCGTTGTTGGTGACCGTGCCGAACCAGGCGGAATTCTCGAACGTCCCGGTGTTGGTCAGGAGGCCGTTGTTGATGAAGTCGCCCCAGTTGTACACGTCGCCCGAGTTGGTCATGGACCCGGTGGTGTCGTTGGTCCAGGTGCCGTGAAAGTAGTTGTAGACCACGTTGGAGGTGGTGATCGTGCCGGTGTTGTTCCATTCCCCCCAGGAATTGTTGACCAGGTAGCCGGAGCCGGAGCTGGTGATGGTGCCGGAATTGTTCAATGTCCCTGAGTTGGAAAGCCAGTCGTCGTTGATCAGCGTGCCCGAGTTCGTGAACGTGCCGCTGTAGATGTAGATCTCGCCGCCCGTGTAGTTGTGGATCGTGCCCGAGTTCGCGAACGCGTCGTAGCTTTCGATTGTCCCAGAGTTGGAGAGTGTGCCGCTGTTTTCCAGCGTGGCGCCGGAGTTGTTGTAGATCGTGGAACCCGAGAGGTTGGACAGGGTGCCCGCGTTGGTCAGGGTCCCGTAGTTCCACACCGAGCCCCAACTGGTGCTGGAGGTCAGCGTGCCGCCCGAGGCAATGGCCAGGGTCCCGTTGCTGGTGAGCCTGTCAGTGTTGGCCAGGGCTCCCGAGCCGGTGATCTCAAGGCTGCCGTTGTTGGTGAAATTTTCGTCGTTTTCGTCCGAGCCCGACACCGTGATCGTGTCGCCGGACGGGTTGGGGTTGGGCGCGATCTGATCCGCATGGGCCGCCAGGGGCAGGGCCAGCAGTGCGAGAAGCAGGGCGCAGACGAGGGCCATCCGGCGATCCCGGCTGCCGGAGCGGAATTCCCGGGAGCGCCGGGAAATAAGCCATGCTGCAAGGGGTGTTCCCGCCATGGAGGGACCATACGGGGTGCTCACCCACAGATGACCCACAGATGGGCGGTACAAGGAGGAGAGGGGCTGTTTTAATGTTTTTTGACGAGGGAGGAATACAGGGCGTCGGTTTGTGCGGAAGGGTCGATGCCGAGTTGGTCGCGCAGCCTGCGGCGGCAGTGGCGGTAAACCTGGACGGCCTCCGAGTTGCTGCCCAGTTTCGCATGGCAGACCATGAGGCGCTGGTGGAAGTACTCCACCAGGTCGTCCACATCCAGCCCCCGCATCCACCAGGCCGCGGCCTGTTCCCAGGCGCCGGCCTGCTCGTGGTGGCGGCCCGCGGCGATGATGCAGCGGAACATGCCGTTTTTCAGCGCGGCGCGCCGGTGTGCGGCCCTGGGGAGGTCCTCTGAGGGCAGGAACGGCCCCCTGTAGAGGGCGGAGGCCCTGTCCCAGAGCGATTGGGCCTGGGCGTCCGGGGTCTTGCGCAGTTCGTTGAAGAGGGTTTCCAGCTCCAGCGCGTCCACCCGGCAGGACAAGGGGTCCAGGCTCAACTGCCCGGCGCTGTAGTGGAGATAGCCCTTTTCACCGAGCAGCAGCCGCAGCCGGCCCAGGGTCGTTTCAAAGGACTTGCAGGCCATGTCGCCCGCGGCGTCGGGCCAGAGTTCGTCGGTCAGGCTCTTCACCGGCACGTTCACGCCGCCAGCGGCGATGAGGGTCTTGAGCAGGTCCAGGGGTTTTTTCTGGACCTTTCCGGTGAAGGGCACCGGGGCATCGTTTTTCCAGATCTCAAAGCTCCCCAGGGTGCGGATCCTGAGAGGAAAGGGCCAGTTCTCCAGGCCGCAGACCCCGACCGGCGGAGCCAGGCGCAGTTTCCGGATCAGTTCCCGGGCATAGTCCGGCTCAAGGCCCTGGTCCAGGGCCTTGGCGCAAAGGACCTGCATGACCGCGGGCTGGTAGAATTCGAGATGGACGTAGCCGTGCCGGCTGCCCAGGAGAAAGCCGCGGGCGAGCGCATCCAGGCCGTCTTTTTCCCGGCCTTCCTGGAGAAAGAACCAGGCGCTGACGATCAGGCCGTACCACTCGACCACCTGGCTGTTCATCTCCCGGCCGATCCCGAGCGCCGTGGAAATATGCTTTCCGGCCTCTGCCTTGCGGCCCTGCCCGAAGGAGGCCTGGGCCATGCCGATGTGCCACAGGGCCCGGTAATAGGGCGTTCCGATCTTTTCCACCTGAAGCGCGAGGAGCTCCAGGTGTTCCGCGGCCAAGGCGGCTTTGCCCTGGAGCAGGGCATACCAGGCGCAGTTGATGTGGTAGAAGAAGATGTCCAGGGTGTTGTGGAGCGCAACGAGCGACTCCTTTTGGTGGTCCAGGGCCTTTTGCGCCTGCTTCAGGCGGCCGGTGGCCATGAGGGCCGCGGCCTGGAAGCTCCAGAGCAGGGAATCAAAGACGTGGACGCCGCTCTTCTTGGCGGTCTCCAGGCCGCCGGACAGTGATTCCAGGGCCTCCTCGTACTGGGCCGTGACCCAGCCATGGACCCCCTGCATCATCTTGATGCGGATGACGGCAAGGGGGGCGGTGTTGCGGTGCACGGCGTCGGCCGCCATCTGCTCCAGCAGCACGGCGTTTCGATGGTAGGCCCCCTGCCACAGGAAATGGAGGCTCATGTAGAAGGTGGCGTCCATCTGCACATCGAAGGAGGGCTCCTCCGCCAGGAAGGACGAGACCCGCGCCAGCCATTCCTCCAGCCGTGCGGGCTGGGCGGTGTTTTTCAGGATCAGCGAGATGAGCATCTTGGAGGAGACGAGCATGTCCGTTTCCCGGGAGGGAATGGACGGATACCTGGTTCGCAGGTCCTCGAAGACCTCGATGCAGCGCTCGAGATGTCCCCAGTCGCCGATGCCGTACAGATAGGTGTCAAAGATGCCTGCCCAGGAGAGATAGATGCCCGTGGCGTCGCCGGCGGCGGTGAACAGTGCCATGGCCTTTTGCAGGCAGGCCCGCGCCCCGGCCAGGTCCGGGAGGAACGAGCACATCCCGGTCCAGTACAGGAGCCAGGGGTCGGCGTCGGCCACAGGGGCGGGAATGGCCGCGATCCACTCGGCCACGGTCTTGTTTCTGCCCTGCTTCAGGAATTCCCGGGCATGCTGGACCACCATCCGGGCCAGGAACCGCACTTCCCCGGCCTCGGCATAGAGCCGGGCGGCCTCCTCCACCTGTCCGTACTCCTCCAGGAGCCGGCCGGCCTCCTTCTGCAGGCCGGCCAGTTCGGCGGGGCTGGCCGTGGACCTGAGCCGGTTCAGGAGAAAACTCCGGAACAGGGGATGGTACTGGAAATCCTGTCCTTTTCCGGAAAGCCGCTCGGTGAAATAATTGCGCCTGTTCAGGGAGGTGAGGATGCGGCCCGCGTTGCCGATTCCGGTGAGCCTTTCCGCCAGGGAGACGCTGAGCACGGGCAGGACCGAGGTCTTGAGCAGAAAGTCCCGGGTCTCCTGTTCCGTCTTGTTGAAGATCTCCCCGGCGAAATAGTCAAAAACGCCTTCATATTCGGTGGGCTCCAGGACCTGGGCGTCCGCGCCCTTGAGCCTCGCCCGCTCCAGCATCAGGATGATTCCGGCGGCCCAGCCCTCGGTCACGCTGTAGATGGCCTTGAGGCGCTTCTCGCTCCGCTCCGGCAGCCGCCCCTGGGCCAGTTCCCGGACCTCGTCCAGGGAAAAGCGGAGGTCGCCGTATTCCAGAAGGCCGATCCTGCCCTCGGCCTGCATGCGGGCAAAGGCCGGCGGCGGCGGGGTCCGGCTGACCACAATGACGTGGAAATCCTCGGGGAGGCGGTCGAGACCGCTGGCGAGCATCTGATGGAACGCGGAATCGGCGGGCACGTCCTGGTAGTTGTCCAGGACAAGGACCCATTCCTTCCGGGCCCGCTTGGGGCCGGCCAGGCAGGCGCAGAGCTTTTCAATGTACCTCCGGGCAAAGGCGGACATGCCGGCCAGGTATTCCGGGGTGAGCAGGGGGAGGTGGACCTTGCGCCTCGGCGCGGCCTTTTTGGCGGCCAGGCCCATGTAATAAAAAAACGTGGCGAGGTCGGCGTCCCCCTCATCGCACTGATACCAGACGCAGGGGAGCTTCTGGGCGTCCAGGTAGCTGGCGATGAGCTTGGTCTTGCCGGAACCGGCGCTGGCCGAGACCCAGATCACCGGCCGTTTCATCACGGCGTCCAGGAGGCTGAACAGCCGCTCCCGCCGCACCACGCCGGAAAGCGAGGGGCGCGTGATCTTTGCGGAGAGCGTTCTCTCGGCCGCCATATCCCTTCCCGCTAGCCCTTGCCGAAGAGCCGGCGCTGGAGTTCGGCCAGGGTCTTGCAGTTGTCCGCGTGCACGGGCTGGTAGCCCAGGCGTCCGGCCTGGCGCAGGCGCACCTCGTGGCCCGGCGCTGGGCGCACCTGGCCGTTGAGGTCCACTTCGCCCCAGAATACCGCGTTTTCCGGCAGGGCCCGGTCGTAGAACGAGGAAAGGGTCGCCGCCACCACGGCCAGGTCCAGGCCCGGGTCGCGCAGGGCCAGGCCCCCGCCGGTCTTGGCGTAGAGGTCGAACTGGGCCAGGTTGAGCTTGAGCCGCTTCTCCATGACCGCCAGGAGCAGGTTGAGCCGGTTCGTGTCGAATCCCAGGGCCGTGCGCCGGGGGATGGCCAGGTAGGTCTTGGCGGCCAGGGCCTGGATCTCCACGGCGAACGGCCGCTGGCCGTCCACGGCCAGGGCCACCGCGGTGCCGGGCAGGGAGGCGTCGCGGGCCGAGAGGAAGAAGGTGGAGGGGTCGTCCACCACCTCCAGGCCCTGCTCGCGCATGGTGAAGACCACCAACTCGTCGCTGGGGCCGAAGCGGTTCTTGAGCACCCGCAACAGCCGGGCCGAGAGCTGGCGGTCGCCCTCCAGGTAGAGCACGGTGTCCACCATGTGCTCCAGGAGCTTGGGCCCGGCGATCTGGCCGTCCTTGGTCACGTGGCCCACGAGAAAGAGCGTGGCGCCGGTGCGCTTGACCGCCTCCACCAGCTCGCCGGACACGGCCCGCACCTGGGACACGCTGCCCGGGATGCCCTCGGCCTGGCTGGAGGCCAGGGTCTGCACCGAGTCCACGATGAGCAGGTCCGGGGGCTCGGGGCTGTTCAGCACGCTGAGGGCGTCCTCGGAACTCGTGCTGGCCAGGGCCAGGAGTCCGGGTCCGAGCAGCCCCAGGCGCTCAGCCCGGGCCTTGAGCTGGGGCAGGCTCTCCTCGCCCGAGAGATACACGGCGGTGCGGCCCAGGGCGGCCTGGCGTCCGGCCAGCTGGAGCAGCAGGGTGGACTTGCCGATGCCCGGCTCGC
>DFYP01000145.1 GCA_002382645.1 Desulfovibrio sp. UBA4079
CTGGCCTTGCTGGAAGCCGACGTCGCGCTGCCAGTGGTCAAGGACTTTATCGAAGCGGTGAAAGCCCGCGCATTGGGCCAGGAAGTGCTCGCCAGCCTGTCGCCCGGCCAGGCGCTGATCGGCATCGTCCACGAAGAGCTCACCCGCCTGATGGGTGGCGAAAACGCCGACCTCAACCTGGCCGCCACGCCGCCCGCCGTGATCCTGATGGCCGGCCTGCAGGGCTCGGGCAAGACCACCTCGGCGGCCAAGATATCGGTCTGGCTGCGCAAGCAGAAGCTCGTGCCCTACCTGGTCCCGGCCGACGTCTACCGGCCCGCGGCCATCGACCAGCTCCAGACCCTGGCCAAGCAGATCGGCGTGCCCTTCTACCCCTCGACCACCGAGATGAACCCGGTGGAAATCTGCCGCGACGCCCTGACCAAGGCCGCCGAGGCGGGCTGCAACGCCGTGCTCTTCGACACCGCCGGACGGCTGCACATCGACGAGCCCCTCATGGAGGAGCTCTCGGGCATCAAGGCCGCCTGCAAGCCCCAGGAAATCCTCTTCGTGGCCGACGCCATGACCGGCCAGGACGCGGTCACGGTGGCCCAGAGCTTCAACGAGCGCCTGGACGTGTCCGGCGTGGTGCTCACCAAGATGGACGGCGACGCCCGCGGCGGCGCGGCCCTGTCCATCAAGAGCGTCACCGGCAAGCCGGTGAAGTTCGTGGGCCTGGGCGAGAAGCTCTCGGACCTGGAGCTGTTCCACGCCGACCGCGCGGCCTCACGCATCCTGGGCATGGGCGACATGCTCACCCTCATCGAGAAGGCCCAGGGCCAGTTCGACGAGGAGGAGTCCAAGCGCATCGCCGAGAAGATGGCCAAGGCCCAGTTCGACTTCGAGGACTTCCGCTCCCAGATGCGCAAGATCCGCAAACTGGGCTCCCTGGAGGGCCTGCTCAAGCTCATCCCGGGCATGGGCGGGATGGTGGAGAAGCTCTCCCAGGCCAAGGACCACGAGAAGGAGCTCAACCGCACCGAGGCGATCATCAACTCCATGACCATGCAGGAGCGCCGCCAGCCCAAGCTGCTCAACCCGAGCCGCAAGGAGCGCATCGCCCGGGGCTCGGGCGTGACCCTTCCCGAGGTCAACGCCCTGGTCAAGAATTTCGAGCAGATGAGCAAGATGATGAGCCAGGTCATGGGCGGCAAGAAGGCCAAGGGCATGCCCCAGATGCCCTCGGGCATGAAGATGCCCGCCGGCATGGGCGGAATGCCGGGGATGCCTGGAATGCCCGGGATGCCCGGGGCGGCCGGAGCCGCTCCCGCCAGCCGCGGCCTGTCCAAAAAGACCCTGGCCGAGCGCAAGAAGAAGAAACTCATGAAGAAACAGCGCAAAAAGCGTTGATTTTCGCGGCTGAACTTGCCTTTTCTAGGAAAAGACCGTAATCAACTCAAATATGGGAGAAAAGACACCATGGCCTTGAAGATCCGACTGACCCGCATGGGTTCCAAGAAGCGTCCGTTCTACCGCATCGTGGCCCTGGACAGCGCCACCCGCCGCGACGGCCGCCCCCTGGAGTACCTCGGCCACTACAACCCGATGGTTGAGCCCGCCGAGATCGTGGTCAACGCCGAGCGCCTGGACCACTGGTCCAAGCAGGGCGCGGCGATGTCCGACTCGGTGCGCACGCTGCTGAAGAAAGTCCAGAAGTAGGCCGGGCTTCCGGGCCCGGCCCGGCTCATACGGCTGACGCGGACCAGATCCGCCGCGGGCACTCAAGCGGAGGTGACGCTCATGCTCAGGGAGATGATCGAATTCATTGCCAAGGCCCTCGTGGATCAGCCTGATCAGGTGCGCGTCACCGAGGTGGAAGGCGAACAGACCTCGGTCCTCGAGCTGAAGGTGGCCAAGGAGGACCTGGGCAAGGTCATCGGCAAGCAGGGCCGCACGGCCCGGGCCATGCGCACCCTGCTCGGCGCCGCCTCCACCAAGGCCCGCAAACGCTCGGTCCTGGAAATCCTGGAATAGCGTCCCATGAGTCCGAAGACTCCCGGCGACCGCCTGGTGGCCGTGGGAGTGGTGGTCAAGCCCCACGGCGTCCGGGGGGAACTCTGCGTGGACAGCCAGGCGCAGTCCCCCTCCCTGTTCGAGGACATCGGCCGCGTGTTCCTGCGACGCGGCCGGAGCCCGGCCAAGGCCTACTCCGTGCTCGGGGCGCGCCCTCACCAGGGCCGCCTCCTGCTCACCCTGGAGGGCGTGGACGGCCGCGACGCGGCCGAGGCCCTGCGCGGCTTCGAGCTGGCCGTGGCCGCGGCCGACCTGCCTGACCCCGAAGGCGACGACATCTATCTCCACGAGCTGGAAGGCCTGAGCGTGCTGGCCGAGGACGGCTCCAGGATCGGCACCCTCACCGGCTTCCTCCTGGCCGGCGGCCAGGAAACCTGGGTCATCCGCCACGCCTCGGGCCGCGAGATCCTCCTGCCCGCGGACCCGCAATTCGTCCAGGACATCGACCTCGACAACCGCACGGCCCGGGTGACCCCGCCCGAGGGCCTGCTGGACCTCTACCTCGGGGACCCCACATGAAGCGCCCGGCCCTGCTCCTGCTCATCCTCCTCCTGGCGGTCCCGGCCCGGGCCGAGACCCTGCGCATGGTCTACGCCGAGGGCTTCGCGCCCTTTTCCTGGACCAGCGACGGGAAAGTGACCGGCATCCTGCCGGACATCATGGACGAGGCCGCCCGGCGCATGGGGGTCTCCGTGACCCACCAGGCCGTGGCCGGGGACCAGGTCCTGGCCAAGGTCAAGGCCCTGGGCGCGGACGCCTTCCTGTCCACGCCGTCCAAGGAATCCGCCGCCTTCACCCGGCAGTCGGCCGGGCCCGTGCTGACCACCTCGGTGGGCCTGTTCGTGAGCCTGTCCTACGAGCCCCTGATCCAGAAGCTCCGGATGCTCAAGGACCTGGACGAGCTCAAGGACCTCAAGCTCTGCGCCTCGCAATACGACTCCTGGTCCCGCCAGAAGCTCGGGTCCATGGACCTGAGCATACAGCCCAGCCTGGCCCAGGCCGTGACCTCCCTGGCCCGGGGCGACTGCCAGGTCATGGCCCAGGTGCCCGAGGCCGTGGAGTTCCACGCCGCCCGCCTGGGGCTCACGAGCCAGGTCCTGCGCGTGCCCGGGGTCTTCCTGGAAGAGGTGGCCTTCTATCTCCACGTGAACAAGTACGGGGCCGCGGCCGCGCTCCTGCCGTCCTTTGACAAGGCCCTGGCGGCCATGCGGGCGGACGGCACCCTGGTGGCCATCCTGACCCGGCCGCGCTGAAGGGTCCCGCCGTGCGCTTCCAGTACGTGACCCTGTTCCCGGAGTTCTTCGACTCCCCGCTCTCGGCCGGACTCATGGGCAAGGCCCGGGCCGCCGGGATCGTGGACTTTTCTTGCGTCAATCCCCGGGACTTCGCCCAGAACAAGCACCATCACGTGGACGACCGGCCCTACGGCGGCGGTCCGGGCATGGTCATGCAGGCCGACCCCCTGGCCCGGGCCCTGGAGTCCATCCCCGAGCCGGGCCGCATCCTCCTGCTCACGCCCCGGGGCCGGCCGCTCACCCAGGACCTGGCCCGGGAGCTGGCCGCCGGCGGCCGGAACCTGACGCTCATCTGCGGCCGCTACGAGGGCCTGGACGAGCGGGTCATGGAGCTGTTTCCCGTGGAGCCGGTCTGTGTGGGCGACTTCGTGCTCACCGGCGGCGAGGCCGGGGCTCTCTGCCTCACCGAGGCCGTGGCCCGGCTTCTGCCCGGGTTCATGGGCAAGGAGGAGTCCGGCACCGAGGAGAGCTTTTCCGCCGGGCTCCTGGAATACCCCCACTACACCCGGCCCGAGGACTATCGCGGCCTGCCCGTGCCCGAGATCCTGCTCTCCGGGGACCACGCCCGCATCGAAGCCTGGCGGCGGGAGCGCTCCCTGGCCTCCACGCTCACCTGGCGGCCGGAACTCCTGGCGGACGCGAACCTCACCCCGGAGGACGCGATTTTCCTGCGCTCCCTGCCGCGCACCCGCCTGGGCCGGGCCTTGTCCCTGGGGCTCTGCCATCATCCGGTGCAGAACAAGGCCGGGGAAACCATCACGGTCTCTTTGACAAACCTCGACGTTCACGATATGTCCCGCGTTTCCCGCTCCTATGATCTGGGGGGGGCCTACGTGCTCACGCCGCTCAATGACCAGCAGCGGCTGGCCCGGACGCTCCTGAGGCACTGGGTCGAAGGGCCGGGAGGCGCGGCCAATCCGGACCGGGCCGAGGCCATGAGCCGGATCACGGTGCTGGACGGCCTGGACGCGGCCATCCGGGACATCGAGGAGCGCACCGGGCAGCGGCCCCGGGTGGTGGCCACCAGCGCCCGCTTCGAGCGGGCCAGGTCGCCGCTGGTGGGGCTGGACGCGGTGCGCGGCTGGCTCGGAGAAGGGCCCGTGTTCCTGGTTTTCGGCACGGGTTCGGGACTGGCCCCCGAGGTCCTGGACGCGGCGGACGCGCGGCTGGCGCCGATCCGCTTCCTGGCGGGCTACAACCACCTGCCCGTGCGCGCGGCCCTGGGCATCACGGTGGACCGCCTGCTGGGCGATTTTTACTAGACGAGATTTTTCCGAAAAGGAGAGACAGATATGAACGCCATCCTGAAGAACATCGAAGCCGAGCAGATGCGCGTGGACATCCCCATGGTCAAGGCCGGGGACACGGTCAAGGTGCACCTGCGCATCATCGAGGGCGAGAAAGAGCGCATCCAGGTCTTCCAGGGCGTGGTCATCCGCGTCCACCGGGGCGGCGTGGGCTCCACCTTCACCGTGCGCAAGGTCTCCGACGGCGTGGGCGTGGAGCGCGTGTTCCCGTTCCACTCCCCGTACATCGAGCGCGTGGATGTGGTCTCCGAGGGCAAGGTCCGCCGTTCGCGCCTCTACTACCTGCGCGAACTCAAGGGCAAGGCCTCGCGCATCAAGTCCAAGCAGATCTGGGAATAGCTTGCGGAGCCGGGAGGGCGGGCGCTCTCCCGGCTTTTTTCCCCTGCCTGTCCTCCCCTGCCCCCTGGCCGACGGAGGCCCCATGCCCCAGCCGACCCTCCTTGCCCAGCCCGCACCCGCCGCCGACGAGACGGCCGGGGTGGACGAGGCGGGCCGGGGCTGTCTGGCCGGGCCCGTGGTGGCTGCGGCCGTGATCCTTCCCGAGCGTTTCGACCTGCCCGGGCTCAACGACTCCAAGGCCCTTTCGGCCGAGGCCCGCGAGGCCCTGGCCCCGGCCATCCGCTCCCAGGCTCTGGCCTGGGCCGTGGCCGTGGGCCGCGTGCCCGAGATCGAGCGCCTGAACATCCTCCAGGCCACGTTCCTGGCCATGAGCCGGGCCGTGGGGCGTCTGCGCCTGAGGCCCCGGCTCCTGCTCATCGACGGGGACAAGGTCCTGCCGCCGCACCTGCCCGCCGCGGCCCTGCTCCAGCGCGCCGAGGTGGACGGCGACGCCCGCATCCCGGCCATTTCCGCGGCCTCGATCCTGGCCAAGACGGTCCGCGACCAGATGCTCCTGGCCCTGGACCGCCGCTTCCCGGGCTACGGACTGGCCCTGCACAAGGGCTACGCCACGGCCGAGCACCGCGCCGCCCTGGCCCGGCTGGGGCCCTGCCCCATCCACCGGGCCACCTTCCGGGGCGTGCGGCCGGAAACCGAGAGAGGCCAAGTGTGCCTGCCGGGCATCTGAGCCTGGGGGCCCGGGGCGAGGAGGCCGCGGCCCGCTTCCTGGAGCGGGCCGGATTGCGCCTCCTCGAGCGCAACTGGCGCTGGAAGCAGTGGGAGCTGGACCTGATCTGCGAGGAGGGCGAGACCCTGGTCTTCGCCGAGGTCAAGACCCGGGGGCCCGGGTCCCTGGCCGCGCCCGCGGATGCCCTGAACGCGGCCAAGCAGGCCAGACTGTTCAAGGCCGCGGCCCAATATCTGAGCAAGCACAAAGCCTGGGAGCGGCCCTGCCGCTTCGACCTGGTGAGCGTGCGGATCCTGGAATCCGGTGAGGAGATCGAGCATGTGCGCGACGCCTTCAGCCCGCCTCTGGGTGGTGGCCACGCCGCTTGGCAACCCTGGTGACCTCTCGCCCCGGGCCCGCGAAATCCTGGCCCGGGCCGACCTGCTCCTGGCCGAGGACACCCGCAGGGCCGGGCTCTTGTTCCAGCGCCTGGGCATCCCGGCCAAGGGCTTCCTGAGCCTGTTCGAGCACAACGAGGAGGCCCGCAAGGACACGGTGCTCGCGGCCCTGGACCGGGGCGAAAGCGTGGCGCTCTTTTCCGACGCGGGCACCCCGCTGCTCTCGGACCCGGGCTTCCGCCTGGTGCGGGCCTGCCTGGAGGCGGGCCACCCGGTCTCGCCCGTGCCCGGGCCCTCGGCTCCGGTGGCCGCGCTCTCGGCCTGCGGCCTGCCGCCCCAGCCGTTCGTGTTCCTGGGGTTCCTGCCGCGCAAGGAC
>DFYP01000124.1 GCA_002382645.1 Desulfovibrio sp. UBA4079
CCCAGCCGGGCCGTGGTGCCGAAGGCCGCGTCCAGGCCCGTGAGGGCCGCGCCCAGGTCCGGGTAGATCCGGGCCTGCTCCAGGAGGCCCCGGGCATGGGGCGTGGCCATGGGCAGGGCCCGCTCCAGGTCCGGCTCCTCGGGGTCCACCAGACGCAGTTCCAGGCAGCCCATGTTCAGGCAGGCCCGGGCCGCGGCCCCCACATTTTCCGGGTAGCGCGGACGCACCAGAATGACCGTGAGTCTGTCAAGCATGGTAGGCCGTTACCCCATCAAGACGGGGCCTGCAAGGTGATCGGGAAATCAAAAAAACCTCCGGACCCCCTTTACGGGAGACAGGGTATTGAGCTATGTAAGGAGCCACTCATTCCGCCTTTCCCATTCACCTTCTTAACACTGCGAGGTTCGAGTATGAGGAGGACTGCTGCGCTCTTGTTGGCCCTTCTTCTGGTGTCGGCCTGGAGCGGATTGGCTTTCGCCAAGGACATCGTCCTGGCCGTGCCCCTGCCGCTCACCGGAGCCCAGGCGAAATTCGGTGAGATCATCAAGAAGTCCTACGAGATCGCCCAGGAAGAGATCAACGCCAAGGGCGGGGTCAAGGGCGACAAGCTGGTCCTCAACTTCGAGGACTCCCAGGGCAAGCCTGAGATCGCCCGTTCCATCGTCGAGAAGCTCATCGACGTGGACAAGCAGCCCGTGGTCTTCGCCGAATACACCTCGGCCTGCGCCAAGGCCGTGGCCGCCGTGGCCGAGGAGCGCAAGACGCCCTACCTCGTGGTGGCCAGCGCCGCGGACGAAATCACCCAGCAGAACTACAAGTACGTCTTCCGCCTGAACCCGAGCAACGCCTACTACGCCTCCGGCCTTCTCAGCTTCATGGCCAACGTGGTCAAGCCCCAGACCATCGCCATCCTTTATGAAAGCTCGGACTTCGGCACCTCCGGCGCCGAGGAGATGGCCAAGAGCGCCGAGAAGGCCGGCATGAAGGTGCTTCTCAAGGAGAAGTACGAGAAGGGCGCGGTGGACTTCAAGCCCATCCTGTCCAAGGTCAAGGCCGCCAACCCCGACGTCATCTACATGGTTTCCTACGTCATGGACGCGGCCCTGCTCATGCGCCAGATCAAGGAACTGCGCATCGACGCCAGGCTCTTCGCGGGCGGCGCCGCCGGTTTCGCCATCCCCGAGTTCGTGGACAACGCCAAGGACGCGGCCGAGTTCGTGGTCACCGCCACCCTCTGGTCGCCCCAGGTGCCCTTCCCCGGGGCCAAGGAGTACTTCGAGAAGTACAAGGGCAAGTACGGCTCCGAGCCCTCCTACCACGGGGCCCTGGCCTACTCCTCGCTGTACGTGATCGCCGATGCCCTGTCCCGCTCCAAGTCCATGAAGCAGGACGACATCCGCGACGCCCTCAAGGCCACGGACATGATGACCGCCTTCGGCCCGGCCAAGTTCCAGGACAAGGACGGCTACCAGAACCAGAACTTCATGGAGACTCTGGTTCTCCAGGTCATCGGCGCCAAGCACCAGACCATCTGGCCTGAGAAGTACGCCAGCGCCAAGTACGTGTTCCCGATTCCCAAGTGGCGGGATCGCAAGTAGTCCGGAACCGTTAGGACAAAGAGGGAGACGGGTCGATGTGGGTACAGCTTGAGGTCTTCCTGCAGACGCTCATCGCGGGCATCCTGCTGGGAGGACTGTACGCGCTCATTGGCATAGGCATGACGCTCATTCTGGGCGTCATGAAGATCATCAACCTGACGCACGGCCAGCTCATGATGGTGGCCATGTACATAGCCTTCTGGCTGTTCTCGCTGTTCCACATCGACCCGTACGTCTCCCTGCTCATAGCGCCGCCGCTGCTCTTCCTGCTGGGCATGTTCCTGCAGAAGGCGCTGATCAACCCGGTGCTGCGCGTGGAGTCCATCCTGCCCCACAACCAGGTCATCCTGACCGTGGGCATCGGCATGGTCCTCCAGAACCTGGCCACCATATTCTTCACCTCGGACTACCGGTCCACGCCGGTGGATTACGCCACCGACGCCTGGTACCTGTCGGACTTCTGGCACAACGCGCCCTTCGAGCTCTCGCTCTCCTATCCCTGGAGCGTGTCGTTCCTCCTGTCCGTGCTCATCACCACGGCGCTCTGGTTCTTCCTGACCAAGACCGACACCGGCAAGTCCATCCGGGCCACGGCCCAGGACCGCGACGCGGCCATGCTCATGGGCGTGAACGTGGGCTTCATGCGGGTCATCACCTTCGGCCTGGGCGCGGCCCTGGTGGGGGCGGCGGGCTGCCTGTTCATCCCCATCTACTACCTGTTCCCGGCCCTGGGCTCGCAGTTCACGCTCATCGCCTTCGTCATCACCATCCTGGGCGGGCTCGGCTCGACCATGGGGGCGATCCTGGGCGGCCTCATCCTGGGCGTGTTCGAGTCCATGACCGCCACCTACGTGGGCATGGGCTGGGCCCCGGTGGGCCGCTTCGCCATCTTCGTGGCGGCCCTGGTCTTCCTGCCCGGCGGCGTGGCCTCGCTGCTCAAGCGCAAGGCGGTGAGCAAATGAAGCGCTTCATCCCGCTCATCGTCCTGGCCCTGCTGGCCGTGCTGCCGTTCCTGGGCCTGTCCAGCTACGTCATGCACCTGTTCATCCTGGTGGTCATGTGGTCGGTTTCGGGCATGGCCTGGAATCTGCTCGGCGGCTACTGCGGCCAGGTCTCCTTCGGCCACGCGGCCTTTTTCGGCCTGGGAGCCTACTGCGCGGGCCTGGTCTCCTTCCACCTGGGCCTCTCGCCCTGGTGGGGCTTCCTGGTCTCCGTGCCCTTCGTGGCCGTGACCGCCCTGATCATGGGCCTCATCGTGCTCCGGCTGCGCGGCCCGTACTTCGTGCTGGCCACCCTGGCGCTCGGCGAGATCATGCGCATCACGGCCGAGAACCTGACCACCCTGACCCAGGGCAACCTGGGCATCATGATCCAGCGCACCTGGGTGGAGAAGACCGCCTACTACTACATCATCCTGGCCCTGGCCGCGCTGACCTTCGCGGCCATCAAGGTCCTGGCCGAGAGCCGCTGGGGCTACTACTTCGTGGCCATCCGCGAGGACCAGGACGCGGCCGAGAGCCTCGGCATCAACACCACCCTGTACAAGACCATCGCGCTCGCGGTGAGCGCGGTGTTCACCGGGTTCTCCGGCGCCTTCTACATGAACTACATGGGCTACATCGATCCGCAGGTGGTCTTCTCCCTGGGCGACATCTCCATCCTGACCATCATGGTGGTCATGGTCGGCGGCGTGGCCACCTACTGGGGGCCCATCGTGGGTGCGGTGATCATGGTCCTCCTGGCCGAGGTCATCCGCTCCCTGCCGTACATCGGCACGGCCTACCAGACGCTGTTCGGCGTGCTCTTGATCGTGATCATCATCTACCTGCCCAACGGGCTGGTGGGGGACCGCGAAAAACTCGCCCGGCTCTTCGGGAAGAAAGGAGCGGCGGCCTGATGGCTCTCCTCGAAGTCGACAAGATATCCATGTTCTTCGGCGGCCTGGCCGCCCTCTCGAACATCTCCTACGGGGTGGAGAAGGGTGAGATCCTGGCCTTGATCGGACCCAACGGCGCGGGCAAGACCACGCTGTTCAACGTGGTCAACGGGTTCTACAAGCCGTCGCGCGGCGAGGTCCGCTTCAACGGCCGCAGGATCTCGGGGCTCAAGCCCCACCAGATCTGCGCCCTGGGCGTGGCCCGGACCTTCCAGGTGGTCAAGCCGCTCCAGCGCATGAGCGTGCTGGACAACGTCATCGCCTCGGCCTTCCTGCGGGCCAAGACCAAGGCCGGAGCCGAGCGCCGGGCCATGGCCATCCTGGAGTTCACCGGGCTCACGGAGGACAAGGACGTGCTCTCCAAGGGACTGCCCCTGGGCAAGCGCAAGCGCCTGGAGATCGCCCGGGCCCTGGCCACCGAGCCGGAGCTCATCCTCCTGGACGAGTCCTTCGCTGGCCTGAACCCGGCCGAGCTGGACGTGTCCATCGAGATCATCAAGGAGATCAAGAAGAAGGGCATCACGATCATGATCATCGAGCACCACATGAAGGTGATCATGTCCATCTCCGACCGCATCGTGGTGCTCAATTACGGCCAGAAGATCGCCGAGGGGTCGCCGGTCGAGATCAGCGCCAACCCCCTCGTGGTCGAGGCCTACCTCGGGGAGGCCGAAGGTGCTTGAGATCAAGAACATCAACGTGTTTTACGGCGACGTCCAGGTGATCTGGGACGTCTCCTTCCGGGTCAAGGAGGGCGAGATCGTGGCCCTCATCGGGGCCAACGGCGCGGGCAAGTCCACCATCCTGCGGACCATCTCCGGGATCCTGCGCCCGGCCTCGGGCGAGGTCGTCTTCGACGGCCGGCCCATCCACACCATGGACCCCTACCACCTCATCGACCTGGGCCTGGCCCACTGCCCGGAGGCCCGCCGCCTCTTCGTGGAGATGAGCGTGGAGGAGAACCTGGACATGGGGGCCCTGCGCGGCGCGGCCAAGCAGCAGCGCAAGCAGACCAAGGAGATGATCTACGGCCTGTTCCCCCGGCTCAAGGAGCGCCGCCGCCAGATNNGCTGGCCATCGGCCGGGCGCTCATGTCCCACCCCAAGCTGGTCATGTTCGACGAGCCCTCCCTGGGCCTGGCGCCGATCCTGGTGCGCGACATCTTCGAGATCATCAAGAAGATCCGTGCCGAGGGCCGCACCGTGCTCATCGTGGAGCAGAACGTGCGCCAGACCCTGGCCATCGCCGACCGGGCCTACGTCCTGGAGACGGGACGTCTGGTCATGGAGGGCGTGGGCCAGGTGATGCTCAACGACCCCCACGTCAAGGCCGCCTATCTCGGCGTCTAATCACGGAGGAAACAGCATGCTGGTCAAGGACTGGATGACGACATACGTGCACACCGTGGCCCCCGGCGATCCCATCAACGACGCCGTGCTGCTCATGAAGGAGAAGAACGTGCGCCACCTGCCGGTGGTGGAGAACGGCCTCGTGGCGGGTGTGCTCTCGGACCGGGACATCAAGGAGTTCGCGCCGTCCAAGGGCACCTCCCTGGACGTCTACGAGCTGAACTACCTGCTGGCCAAGACCACGGTGAGCCAGGTCATGAAGAAGCCCGCCGTGACCATCTCCCCGGATGTGCCCGTGGAGGAGGCCGCCATGATGCTCTTCGACCAGCGCATCGGCTGCCTGCCGGTGGTCGAGGGCGGACGCCTGGTGGGCATCATCTCGGACCGCGACATGTACCGGGTCCTGGTGGAGATCACCGGCGCGCGCCAGGGCGGCATCCGCGTGAGCCTGCCCCTGGAGGACCGGCCCGGGTCCATCAAGGAGGCCACGGACATCGCGCGCAAGCACGGCTTCCGCATCCAGAGCATCATGTCCACCCAGGAGAAGGCCTCGCCCAGCCAGCGCTACGTGGTCATCCGGACCCACGGCGAGGGCGACTACGAGGCCCTGCGCAAGGAGCTCCTGGAGCAGTTCCGGGCCGTGCGCATCCGCAAGAGTTGAGTTTTCCCCTCGCGGCGGCTCCCCTGGGGGGCCGCCGCGAGGTCTTGTCACACGGCCGCTCTTGACGGGGGCAGCCGCCCCGGCTAGGCCAGAGGAAGGCTCGGTCCTCCCGTGCCGCCAGGGGTGCGCGCATGCTGGCCTTCATCCGCTCCACCTACTTCCAGGGCCTCCTGGACAGCTTCCAGACCGGCGTCATTCTGTTCAACGACGCGGGCCGGGCCTACGCCGTGAACGGGGCCCTGCCGGATCTCCTGGGCGTCAGCCGCGAGCGGCTCTCCCGGAGCACCTGGGACGCCTTCTTCCTGCTCCTGGGCCTGAACGAGGACCTGGAGGAGTATCTGGAGGCCGCCGGGCCCCTGGGCCAGCCCCGGCCCCTGGAGCCCGTGGACTTCGACTTCGAGCACCCCGACGGCCGCACCCTGCGGCTCTCGCTCTCCCGTTCGCTCCTGGTGGACTACGACAAGCTTTTCGGCATCACCGTGCAGGTGGCCGACATGACCGGCATGTTCGAGCTGCATGAGCGCGAGAAGCGCATGCTCGAGGAGAATCGCCTCTTGCAGCGGCACCGGGCCCAGGGCCTGCAGAAGCTGTCCATGGCCGTGGCCCACCAGATCCGCAACCCGCTCATGACCGTGGGCGGGTTCAGCGACCTGCTCCTGCGCCGCCTGCCCCAGGCCTCGGCCGAGGCCGGGCTGGTGGGCCCGATCCTGGACAGCGCCCGCCGCCTGGAGGCCGTGGTCGGTGCGGTCTCGGCCTTTGCCGCGGTGCGCGTCGGGCACGTGCGCAGCGCGCCCCTGGCCCGGCT
>DFYP01000064.1 GCA_002382645.1 Desulfovibrio sp. UBA4079
GGTAGGTGCGGAAGCGCAGATAGGCGATCATCTCGCTGTTGGACTCGAACCCGGCCAGCTTGTCGAAGGGGATGGGGCGGCCCACGGCCATGCCCACGGCGGCCTTGCGCAGCTTGAGGGTCTCCCGCGGCAGCATGGCCGTGCGCAAGCGCGGATGGACCAGGCCCGCGGCCTGAAACAGGTTGCTGTTGCGGCCCCGGAAAAAGACCGGCAGCACCGGGGCCTGGGCCCTGCGGATGATCCCGGCCACGCCGGGGTTCCAGGCCGGGTCGGCCACCAGGAACTTGGTCAGTTGGAGGCTGGCCACCTCGCCCGCCGGGAACACGGCCAGCACGTGGCCGTCCTTGAGCCAGCGGATGGCCTGCTTGAGCCCGGCCAGACTGCGGCCCGCGGAACCGGCCGCGCCGAAGGGGTCCACGGAGATGAGCTGCTCGCGGATCTCGGGCACCATGCCGAGCAGGAAATTGGCCATGACCTTCACGTCCGGCCGCACCGAGCGCAACAGCTCCAGCAGGGCCAGGCCCTCGACCACGCCGAAGGGGTGGTTGGCCACCACCACCAGCGGGCCCTGGGCCGGGATGCGCCGGCGGTCCGCCAAGTCCAGGGTCCGGACCAGGCCCAGGGTGTCTAGGGCCCGGCTCACGAACTCCGGGCTCTCCTCGGCCGAGCAGGCCGGGTCCACGGCCACGGAGTAGAAGCGGTTCAGGGTCTTGAGGCGCAACATGCGGGACACGGGCTTGCGGACCAGGGAGAACAGGGCCCGCCGCAAGGGGTCGCGGAACAGGCTCGGCAGTTCAAACACGGAAGAGGCGCTGACGTCCTCCATGGGACCTCCCTTTTTTCGGGTTGGGAATTCCTACCACCCCCAGGGAGGCCGCGTGTGACGCGGGCGTGACTGTTGCACGAAAATTTCCAGACAAATTTTCAGGGCCGCCGCGGGCCTGGACAGCGGCCCCTTGGGCTTGGCATAGTGCAACGAGTGTTCCGAGAACCAAGGAGAGCTCCATGATCCGCCTGAGCGGCGTGCTCCTGCACCTGACCTCCCTGCCCTCGCCCTACGGCGTGGGCGATCTGGGGCCCGAGGCCCACCGCTTCCTGGCGCTCCTGGCCCACGGCGGCCAGCGGCGCTGGCAGGTGCTGCCCCTGGGCCCCACGGAGCCGGGGCTGGGCAACTCCCCCTACTCCTCCTACTCGGCCTTTGCCGGGCACAGCCTCCTGGTGAGCCCGGAGTTCCTCTTCGAGGACGGCCTGCTGGAGCGCGCGGACCTGGAGCGGGCCCAGCTGCCCGTGAGCGGCCAGGTGGACTTCCAGACCGTGACCAGGGTCCGCCACGACCTGCTCTGGCGGGCCTTTGAGCGGGCCGAGGCCGACCTCCTGGACGACCCCGCGTTCGCGGGCTTCCACCGGGACAACGGCACCTGGCTCAACGACTACGCCCTGTTCATGGCCGCCAAGCGCCGCTTCCAGGGCGCGCCCTGGAGCGCCTGGCCCGAGGACCTGCGCCGCCGCGAGGAAAAGGCCCTGCGCCGCTACGGCTCGGACCTGGCCCGCGAGATCCTGTTCGAGAAGTTCTGCCAGCAGCGCTTCTTCCGCCAGTGGGGACGGCTGCGGGCCCGGGCCCGGGAGCTGGGCGTGGGCATCATCGGCGACGCGCCCATCTACGTGACCTTTGATTCGGCCGATGTCTGGGCCAACCAGGAGTTGTTCAAGCTGGACGCCCTGGGCGCGCCCAGGGTGGTGGCCGGGGTGCCGCCGGACTATTTCAGCGCCACGGGCCAGCGCTGGGGCAACCCGGTGTACGACTGGGCCAAGGCCGAGGCCCAGGGCTTCGCCTGGTGGCTCGGCCGGCTCCAGCACATCTTCGGCCTGTTCGACCAGGTCCGCCTGGACCACTTCCGGGGCTTCGCGGCCTACTGGGAGATTCCGGCCGAGGAGCCCACGGCCGTGCGCGGCAAATGGGTCTTCGCCCCGGGCGAAAAGCTTTTCTCCCGGCTGCGTGAGCTGCGCGGCGACATCCCGCTCATCGCCGAGGACCTGGGCGTGATCACCCCGGACGTGGTGGCCCTCAAGGAGGCCTTCGGCCTGCCCGGCATGCACGTGCTCCAGTTCTGCTTCGGCCAGGACTCGGGCCACAACCCGGACGCGCCCCACAACCACGAGCGCAACAGCGTGGCCTACGTGGGCACCCACGACAACAACACGGCCCGGGGCTGGCTGCGCACCGACACCGACTCGGTGGAGCGCGAGAACCTCCGCCGCTACCTGGGCCGCCAGGTGGACGAGGGCGAAGTGGCCTGGGAGCTCATCCGCATGGTCCAGGCCTGCCCGGCGGCCACGGCCGTGGTCACGGCCCAGGACCTCCTGTCCCTGGACGAGCGCGCCCGCATGAACACCCCGGGCCTGGCCAACGGCAACTGGTCCTGGCGGCTCCTGCCCGGCCAACTGAACGAGGCGGCCCTGGAGCGCCTGGGCGAACTCACGGCCTTCTACGGCCGGGACGGGGTGGAAATTCTGCGCAACGACTCCTACGAGGAATCGGCCGCCGGCCTGGGGGTGCGGGTGCGCCAGGACTGAGCTTTCTGCCTTTCCGCGGAACCGGCGGAACCGGACGGGCCCAAAAAAGTCCCCTTTTTGGTGTTGACACCGGGCCTGTGGTGATTATGTTCCGGCTGGAATTTCTCCGGCTGGCCGTAGCGTCCGCCGGACCAGCGGCGGCCCTGGCCGCCACCCCAAAAAAATAATGAATTACGGAGGGTTCAGGATGAAGCTCAAACCGCTCAACGACCGCGTCCTGGTCAAGCGCCTGGAGACCGAGGAAAAGACCGCCGGGGGCATCATCATCCCGGACACGGCCCAGGAAAAACCCCAGAAGGGCAAGGTCGTGGCCACCGGCCCCGGCAGGCTGGACGAGGACGGCAAGGAAGTGAAGATGTCCGTGAAGAAGGGCGACGTGGTCCTCTTCAGCAAGTACGCGGGCAACGAGATCAAGATCGACGGCGAGGAGCACCTCATCATGCGTGAGGACGACATCCTGGCCGTGTTCGAAAAATAAGACATTCCCACATCATTCATCAATAAGGAGAGACGACATGTCCGCCAAAGAGATCATCTTTGACGCCAAGGCCCGCGAAAAGCTGAAAAAGGGCCTGGACAAGCTGGCCAACGCCGTGAAGGTCACCCTGGGCCCCAAGGGCCGCAACGTGGTCATCGAGAAGAGCTTCGGCTCCCCCGTCATCACCAAGGACGGCGTGACCGTGGCCAAGGAGATCGAACTCGAGGACAAGTTCGAGAACATGGGCGCCCAGATGGTCAAGGAAGTGGCCTCCAAGACCTCCGACGTGGCCGGCGACGGCACCACCACCG
>DFYP01000156.1:0-500 GCA_002382645.1 Desulfovibrio sp. UBA4079
CCCTCAAAAACGTTCATCGTGCGTCGCGGTTCCGGGCCGCAGGCCCGGAACCGCGACGCAGAGTGAAAGTCTTAGGAAGGGTTTCCCCCGGCAAGCTGAAAGGAGTGCGTATGCGGGAAGTGAAGGCAGCGGATATTTCGGAAGCCGTGGCCAAGATGTGCGTCTCGGCCAACAGGCTGCTTCCGGAGGACGTGCGCAAGAAGTTCGAGGCGTGCCACGCCGAGGAGACGGGCGCGGCCCAGGAGATTTTCCGGCANNCTGCTGGAAAACGCGGACCTGGCCCGGAACACCGGGCTGCCGCTGTGCCAGGACACGGGCCTGGCCGTGTTCTTCGTGGAGATGGGCGAGGACGTGCGGGTGACGGGTTCGAGCCTGAGCGAGGCCATCAACGAGGGCATGCGCAAGGGCTACCAGGACGGGTACCTGCGCAAGTCCTCCTGTGATCCCCTGACCCGCAAGAACACCGGCGACAACACCCCGGCCATCATCAACCTGGACCT
>DFYP01000156.1:507-21896 GCA_002382645.1 Desulfovibrio sp. UBA4079
CTTCATGGCCAAGGGCGGCGGCTCGGAGAACATGAGCCGGATGACCTTCCTGTCCCCGGCTCAGGGCTGGGAGGGCATCAAGAAGTTCGTGGTCCAGCGGGTGGCCGAGGCCGGGCCCAATCCCTGCCCGCCCACCATCCTGGGCGTGGGCATCGGCGGGAACTTCGAGCTGGCCCCCAAGCTGGCCAAGAAGGCGCTGCTGCGCAAGCTCGACGATGTGCATCCGGACCCGAAGATCGCGGCCATGGAGGCCGAGCTTCTGGAGGCCGTGAACAAGCTGGGCGTGGGCCCCATGGGCTTGGGCGGCAAGAACACCACCCTGGCCGTGAAGATCGCCGTGGCCCCCTGCCACATCGCCAGCCTGCCCCTGGCCGTGAACGTGCAGTGCCACTCGGCCCGGCACGAGGAGGTGGAACTGTGAGCACCACGCACAAGCTCCAGACGCCCTTGACCGACGAGGACATCCTCAAGCTCAAGGCCGGGGACATGGTTCTGTTGTCCGGGATCATCTATTCGGCCCGGGACGCGGCCCACAAGAAGCTCATGGAGGCCCTGGACCGCGGCGAGGAACTGCCGTTCCCCATCCAGGGCGCGGCCATCTACTACGTGGGCCCGACCCCGGCGCCTCCGGGCCGGCCCATCGGCTCGGCCGGTCCCACCACGAGCTACCGCATGGACACCTACGCCCCGCGGCTGCACGGCCTGGGGCTCAAGGCCACCATCGGCAAGGGCAAGCGCAGCGAAGAGGTCAAGGCGGCCATGCGCGAGAACAAGGCCGTGTACCTGGGGGCCACGGGCGGGGCCGGGGCGCTGTTGTCCCAGCGCATCGAGGCCAGCAAGGTCATCGCCTACGAGGACCTGGGTCCGGAGGCCATCCGGGCCATGAAAGTGAAGGACTTTCCGCTCGTTGTCATCAACGACGCCTTTGGGGGCGAACTCTACGTCAAACCCAACCTTGACAGCGGGAACTAAGCGCGACATGAAGGGGGCGGGCCGCTGGTGCGGCCCGCCCCCTGTTTTTATGCTTTTCCAGTTATTTCGAGATGTTCGAGGTCCCCATGAACAAATGCCCCCGCCAGTGCGCCGACCAGGATTCCCAGTCCCCCGAAAGCCGCGTCTACGTGCCCTTTCCGGGCGCGGATGAGAAGTACGAGGACAACTCCGACTGGCGCCTCTACAATCCCGGCAAGTATCACGACCCCGACTGGTCCCCTGACAAGGAATAGCCTCAGGCCGTTGAACAATCCGCGATGGCTGCGTTGCCGCGAAAAACGCAGATCCTCGCGTATTCGCGATACGCGTCGGACCTGCGTTTTTCTCGCGCCTTGCCCTCGCGTTTTTTGAACGGCCTGGAGAAAAGGACTGTTCCGGCGGTCTGCTACGCCGAGCAGGAGCGGTTGCGGCCGCTGCCCTTGGCCGCGTAGAGCGCCGTGTCGGCCCGGCCCAGCAGGTTGTCCGGTCCGTCGTCCGGCAGCAGGGTGGCCACGCCCGCGCTGATGGACAGGCTTAAGCCCTCTCCGTCCACGTTCGGCCGCAGGGCACGCACCCGGTCGCAGACCTTTTCGGCCAGCAGCAGGGCCTGCTCCTGGCCGCAGCCGCGCAGGGCCGCCAGATATTCTTCCCCACCCCAGCGGCAGAGGATGTCGGACTCCCGCAGACAGCCGTGGATGGTCTCGGCCACCTGACGGATGACCGCGTCCCCGGCCAGGTGGCCGTACTTGTCGTTGATGGCCTTGAAGCCGTCGATGTCCGCCAGGAGCACCGAAAGGGGCGCACCCGAGCGGCGGGCCTCCCGCATGGCCTGGTTGAGCAGGATGTCGAAGGCCTGGCGGTTGGCCAGCCCGGTGAGCTTGTCCGTGGTGGCCATCTCCTCCAGGCGGGTCTGGAAGCGGTTCAGGGTCAGGCCCACGGCCAGGAGCACCAGGGCGGTGACCCCGGCGCACAGGCCCAGGTTCACGTACAGGGTCCGGCGCACCCCGGCCAGGGCCGCGTCTTCGGCCTTCTCCACCAGCAGAAACCAGTTGAGCTCCGGCAGGAAGCGCACGTTGAGCAGGTGTTCGGCGCCCTGGGCGCGGAACTGGTAGGAAATCTTGCCGCTCCGGAGGATGTCCTCGGCCAGTTCGGCCAGTCCGGGGGTGTCCTGGAGCCGCTGGCCCTGGCGCCAGCCCGGGTTGGAGGAGAGCATGATCCGGCCCTCGGGATTCACGAAGGCGACGTTCCGGCCGTAGCGCTCCTGGTAGCCGGTGATCAGGGAGTGCACGCTCTCCACGTTGAGGCCCACGCCCGTGGCCCCCAGGAACCGGCCCTGGAAGTCCAGGACGCGGTAGTTGATGAAGATGGTCAGGGCATCCTGGTGGGCCATGTCGATGTCCACGTTGATCTCGTAGGGATCGGTCATGGCGCGCACCCGGAAGAACCAGACGTCGCGGTGCTCGTCCTCGCGCACCTGCTTGAGGATCCCGCCGGGGTGGTAGTACATGCGGCTGCGATCAGAGACGAAGAAGCTGGTGAAGGTCCCGAAACGCTGCTGGATCTCGGCAAGATAGCGGGTGATCTTGGGCAGGTCGTATTCGCCGTTCACGACCCAGTCGCGCAGGAAGGTATCGCTGGCCATCATCGAGGCGATGAAGATGGGCCGGATGAGGTCCTTCTGGATTTCCGAATAGATGTTGTCCGAGGTCAGGGGCAGTTCCGTGGCCACGATGCCCTCGCGGATGGCCGTTTTGGCGGCCCCGTAGCTGAGCAGGCTCGTGGCGGCGAAGCCCGCACCCAGGAGGACACATATGGAGAAGATAAGAAAGCGCTTGTTGCCCATGACGCCCCGCAGCCGTGGTTTATTTTTGACTCTGCCTGGGAAGTGCCCGTCACACAATTATTTTTCAGTTGCGGCCCGGGCCGGAAAAACCATTGACAACATATCAGTAATGGTTATTATTCCTATCAAGTAGTCAAGCGAACAGCCGCCTGGAGGCGGCCAGGAGGAAACCATGACGCAGCTCAGCCAATACAGGGACCTGGAGATCGACTGGGCCATGACGCCCTGGGACGCGGTGACGCTCTACCTGGAGTGGGGCAACAATTCCTGGCACAACCAGTTCCAGCCGGTGCGCTCCAAGGACGACTACAGCAACTATTTCGTGGTCTACACCTGGGACGCGGCGCCCAAGGTCATTCTGGTGCGCCGCAACTCCGAGGAGGCCCAGGAGCTGGTTTCCATGGAGCTGCCCGAGGGCATGCGCGAGCGCTTCCTGGACGAGGTCGGCCACTTGAAGGGCGTGTTCCCGCCCAACGCTGAAGTGAAGGAATGGCTCAAGAAGCAGATTCTCAACTAGACAGCCCATCCTCCATCCTCCAGAGCACAGGGGGCCGGACGTTCCGGCCCCCGTCTCTTTTGTGCGGCCCGGGCCGGCCTTGGCCGGCCCGGGTGTCAGAGGAGGTCCGGCCCGCGGCTCAGACGGGCGCGGCGGGGTCGGGAACCCGGGATGACCCTACCGCACTTCCATTGCGGCAGCCCTGCTGAGGGGTTACATGTAGGTAATGCGCCGCTCCGCACGTTGACGCCGTTGCGGGGAGTGCTAGGTTCGGCCCGGGCAGAAGCCCAAGGAGGTGCCGCATGCGAGTGCTGCTGGTGGAAGACGACGCCAAGATCGCTGATTTCATCGTCACGGGCCTGCACAACAACGGCTGCGAGGTGGACTGCGCCTCCGACGGCAACGAAGGCCTGCGCCAAGCCCTTACCGGCAAGCACGAGGTGGCGGTCATCGACCTCATGCTCCCGGGCCTGGACGGCCTGCGGATCATCGAGGAAATGCGCGCCGCCGGCGTGGACACGCCGGTGCTCATCCTGAGCGCCAAGCGCACGGTGGACGACCGCGTGCGCGGCCTGCGCGCCGGCGGTGACGACTACCTGCCCAAGCCCTTCGCCTTCGTCGAGCTGCTGGCCCGGGTCCAGGCCCTGGACCGGCGGGCCTCCAAGAAGCAGGGCGAGCCCGTGGACCTGATCCTGGGCGACCTGCGCATGAACCGCCTGCGCCGGGAGGTCTCCCGGGCCGGCCGGCCCATCACCCTCCAGCCCCGGGAATTCGCCCTGCTGGAGTACCTCATGCGCCACCCCGGGGCCGTGGTCTCCAAGAACATGATCCTGGAGAACGTCTGGGACTACGGCTTCGACCCCCAGACCAACGTGGTGGACGTGCTGGTCTGCCGCCTGCGCGCCAAGCTGGACAAGGACTTCGACAGCAAGATGCTGCACACCCTGCGCGGGGTCGGCTATGTTCTCAAGCCGTGAGGCCCGCTGGCGGCCCACGAGCCTCCGCCTGACCGTCTGGTACGCGGGGGTCTTCTTTCTCAGTTCCGTCCTGCTGTTCGGCCTGGCTTACTACCTGCTGTCCTCCACGGTCCGGTTCCAGGACCGCCGGGTCATGACCGGCAAGATCGCGGATTACGCCAATGTGGCCCAGAGCCAGGGGCTCCCCGCGCTCCTGGAGGTCATCCGGCTGGAGGCCGAGCACGAGGTTTCCACGGACTTCTTCCTGCGGCTGCAGGACGCCGAGGGCCGGATCCTGGCCCAGGCCGTGCCCCTCTGGTGGCAGGACGTGCCCGCGGCCCTGCCGGCCTCCCTGCCCGAGCGCGAGGAGCTGCGCTGGAGCGTCTGGCAGCGGACCGGGGGCGAGGAGGTGGCCGAGGTGGGCGCCCGGCGCATCCTCGGCGGCAACGTGCTCCTGGTGGGCTGCGACATCCGGGGCCGGGTGGAACTCCTGGACAATTTCCGCTCCATCTTCCTGGCCGTGACCCTGCTCACGGGCCTGGCCTCGGTGGCCGGAGGCACGCTCATGGCCCGCCGGACCCTGCGGCCCATCAGCGACCTGCTGCTCACCGTGCAGGCCATCGACCAGGGCAGCCTGAGCGCCCGCGTGCCCCGGCGCGGCGGCGGCGACGAGCTGGACGCCCTGGTCCAGCTGTTCAACGCCATGCTCGACCGCATCGAGACCCTGGTGCGGGCCATGCGTGAGGCCCTGGACAACGCGGCCCACGACCTGCGCACCCCGATCACGCGCATGCGCATGGGCATCGAGTCGGCCCTCCAGGGGGTCGAGGCCGCCGCTCCCCGGGCCCTGCTGGCGGACTGCGCCGAGGACTGCGAGCGCGTGACCACCATGCTGGACATGCTCATGGACATCTCCGAGGTGGAGACCGGGGTCATGCAGCTGCGCTTCCAGGACACGGACCTGGCCGATCTGCTGGTCGAGGCGGCCGAGATCTACGGCTACATCGCCGAGGACAAGGGCGTGATCCTGACCGCGGACCTGCCCGCCGGGGTCCCCGCCACGGTGGACCGCGAGCGCATCCGCCAGGCCCTGGCCAACCTCCTGGACAACGCCGTGAAGTACACCCCGGCCGGCGGCCGGGTGGAGGTCTCCCTGGAGCAGGCCGGGGACTGGGCGCGCATCCTGGTGCGCGACACCGGGCCGGGCATCCCGGCCGAGGACCTGCCGCGCATTTTCGAACGCCTGTACCGCGGGGACAAGAGCCGCTCGGTGCGCGGCCTGGGCCTGGGCCTGTCCCTGGTGCGGGCCGTGGTCATGGCCCACGGCGGCCGGGTGCGCGTGGAGAGCACCCCGGGCCAGGGCGCGCTGTTCACCGTGGACCTGCCCGCCGGGCCCCGCCCCGCCTGAGGAATCCCCCGCGAATTCCGGACTTGCGGGCGGCTGCCATTCGCGATAGCCATATCCGTTCATCCGGAGGTTCCCCATGAGTCCGCAGTTCGCCAGCCGCATGGACGGCGTGCATCCCTCGTTCATCCGCGAAATCCTCAAGGTCACGGCCGACCCGGCGATCATCTCCTTTGCCGGGGGCCTGCCCAATCCGGCCCTCTTCCCCGTGGAGGAGATGGCCGAGGCCGCGGCCACGGTCCTGCGCGAACAGGGCCGCACCGCCCTGCAGTACTCCACCACCGAGGGCGACCCCGAGCTGCGGTCCCTGATCGCCAAGCGCTACGCCGAGAAGAAGGGCTTTACCGTGGACCCCGAGGACATCCTCATCACCACGGGCTCCCAGCAGTGCCTGGACATGATCGGCAAGGTGCTCATCGAGCGCGGGGCGGCCGTGGCCATCGAGCGGCCCGGCTATCTCGGGGCCATCCAGGCCTTTTCCTTCTTCGGGCCGGACTGGCGCACCGTGGAGCTGGTGGATGACGGCCCGGTGCTCGAGGACCTGGCCCGCGTGCTCCGGGACCGGCCCCGCTTCTTCTACGCCGTGCCCAATTTCCAGAATCCCTCGGGCGTGACCTACAGCGCCGAGAAGCGCCAGGCCGTGGCCGAACTCCTGGCCGGCAGCGGCGTGATCTTCGTGGAGG
The DNA here is from genome assembly GCA_002382645.1 of Desulfovibrio sp. UBA4079. Lineage (GTDB taxonomy): Bacteria > Desulfobacterota > Desulfovibrionia > Desulfovibrionales > Desulfovibrionaceae > Aminidesulfovibrio. Next base: position 6,863 of record DFYP01000156.1, read on the forward strand.
ACGACCCCTACGGCGAGCTGCGCTTCCTGGGCCAGGACCAGCAGCCCCTGTTCACCCGGCTGCCGGGCCAGGCCCTGCTCCTGGGGACCTTCTCCAAGATCGCGGCCCCGGGCTTCCGCATCGGCTGGGTGGTGGCGCCCCAGCGCATCCGCGAGAAGCTCGTGGTGGCCAAGCAGGCCGCGGACCTGCACACCAGCACCGTGATCCAGCGGGTGCTCGTGCACTACCTCAAGACCCACGACATCGACGCGCACATCGCGCGCATCCGGGAGAATTACGGCCGCCAGCGCCAGGTCATGGTCTCGGCCATCGAGCGGCACTTCCCCGCGGAGGTCTCCTGCACCCGGCCGGAGGGCGGCATGTTCCTCTGGGCCCGGCTGCCCGAGGGCTGCTCCTCCATGGAGCTGTTCGATCTGGCCATCGCCCGCAAGGTGGCCTTTGTGCCGGGCGATCCCTTCTACGTGGACGGCACCGGCGGCAACACGCTCCGGCTCAACTTCTCCAATTCCAGCGAGGAGCGCATCGAGGACGGCATCGGCCGCCTGGGCCTGTGCCTCAAGGAATACCTGGCCCGGCGCGGAGGGAAGGCGTGAGCCTGACGGACATCGCCTCCAGGGAAGAGTGGGCCGCGCTGGAGCGGGAGTTCTTCGAGCGCTTCGGCCTGAACGCCCGGGTCTATGACGAGAAGGGCGCGGGCGTCACCGGCCAGGCCCTCTGGTGCAACACGCTCTGTCCGGCCGTGAAGGGCAGCCCCTCGGGGCTCGCGGCCATCTGCTCGGTGGCCAACATGGCCCTGGCCGCCGAGGCCGAGCGCGGCAAGGCCACGGTCATCGACGCCTGCGACGCCGGGCTGGTCAAGATCTGCGTGCCCGTGTTCCAGGACGGCCGGTTCGCGGGTGTTCTGGGCGGCTGCGGCCGGGTGCCCGAGGGCGGCGAGGTGGACGGGTTCCTGGTGGCCAAGGGCGCGGGCCTGCCCGAGGAGCAGGTGGAGGCCCTGGCCCGGGACGTGCCGGGCATCTCCCAGGAGCAGGCCGAGGCCGCTGCGCGCTTCCTGGAGGAACGCCTGGCCGTGCTCCGGAAGTGTTCCCGCGGTTGACAGAACGCCCGGAAGAGGCGCAACCTGGACGCGGAGCAGACGGAAGGAGAGCGCAGTGTGAGATATCTGCTGGTGGACGACGACGAAGGCATCCACATCCTGCTCAAGGACATCCTGGCGCCCTTCGCCCGCCTGGACTCGGCCCTGGACGGGGAACAGGCCCTGGCCCTGTTCCAGCGCTCCCTGGAACCCGGGGGCGAGGCCTACGACGCGGTCTTCCTGGACATCGTCATGCCCGGCATGGACGGCCACGCCGTGGCCGCCAGGCTGCGGGACATGGAGCGCCGCCGGGGCGACGGCCCGGAATTCAAGCTCATCATGATCACGGCCCTGTCCGACACCCGCAATCTGAGCAAGGCCTTTTTCAAGGGCTACGCCTCCTGCTACATCGTCAAGCCCCTCGACCGGGCCAAGGTCCTGGAAGAGCTCCAGAGCAACGGCATCCTGTCCTGAACCCGAGGAGGCTGCCATGCGGCGAAACGCCCTCATTCTGCTGGCGGTCCTGCTGGTGAACCTGGCGGGTTGCGGCCTGTTCCGCGGCGGCGAGAAGGCCTCCGTGCGCCTGGACCTGGACCGCGAGGCCAACGCCGCGGCCCGGCTCCAGCCCGGCGACACCCTGCTCCTGGACGTGCGCCACCCCGGCGACGGCGGCTACCAGTTCAGCGGGGCCAGCTTCGACCCCAAGGTCCTGCGGCTGGAGAAGTTCTGGACCGAGCCGCCGGAGAACCCCAAGCCCGGCGACTTCGGCCGGGCCTACTTCGAGTTCACGGCCCTCGGGGAGGGCGGCACCACGGTGGAGATCCGCATCCGCAGGCCCTGGGAAAAGGGCAGCGCGCCGGAGCTCTACCGCTCGGTTTCCGTGGAGGTGGCCGCCCCGGCCGGGAAGTCCTGAGCGGTTTTGGTGAGGCGGAAGTCCGTGGGCCCGGCCTCGGGCATGACCGTGCGCACCAGGGTCAGCGGGCTCAGGTAGCCCGTGCTCCAATCCAGGCGCAGTTCCAGGCCGCCGTCGCCCAGGTCCCGGACTTCGGCCACGAGCGGCCGGATGTCGAAGGGTTTCGTGCCGCGCTTGCTCTTGCGCGCGATGACCAGTTCTGTCCGTTCCAGGAAATCGAACCACAGCCCCTTGAACCGCTGGGCCTCGCCGCGCAGCTCCAGGCAAAAGGTCTCGGTGGCGGCCTGCATGGCCGGCCGGCCGAAGGGCAGCAGCTCCACCCGGTCCAGGGGCAGGCCCGGGGGCAGGTTGGGGCCCAGGGCCGCGGCCACGTCCTCGGCCGGGAGCGCCTCGCGCAGGCCCAGCACGAACCACTCGCAGAGGCTCTCCACGGCCACGGGCAGGGCCATGCCGAAGGAGACCCGGGGCAGGGGGTGGAAGCCCGCGCTGAAGGACAGGGGCAGGCGGCTGCGGCGCAGGGCCCGCTCGAACACGCTCTGCAGCTCCAGCTGGCTCAGGACCGCGGCCGGGCCGGTCTTCTGGTACCAGACCCGGTAGCGTGCGGCCTGGGCGTGGAGGTCCGGCTTTTCGGCCGCCTCCGGGCAGGCCGGGGCCTCGATCTGGTCCCGCTGGGCCAGGAGCACCCGGGGCCGGATGTCCTTGTCCGGGGCCTGGGCCGTGAGCCGCGAAACCCGGCCGTCCAGGTTGCAGACCCCGCAGCCCGCGCAGGCCTCGTAGCGGCAGTCCGCCGTGGTTTTGGCCTCCAGGGCGCGCTTGCGCTCGCGCAGGAGAAAGGCCCGGGAAACGCCGCAGTCCAGGTGGTCCCAGGGCAGGGGCTCGTCCTCGGCCCGCTCGCGCAGATATTCCTCCGGGGTCAGGCCGCAGGCCGCCAGGGCCTCCAGGTAGGGGGCCAGGGCGAGCCGGTCCTTCCAGCTGGAGAACAGGGCCCCGGCGCGGAAGGCCTGCTCCACCACCGGGCCCAGCCGCCGGTCCCCGCGCGCGAAGAGGCCCTCCAGGAAGCTCATCTCGGGCTCGTGGAACTTGAGCATGAGCCGCTTGTGCCGCCGGAACAGGTCGCGCAGGTAGTGGATGCGCTCGCGGATCTCGGTCAGCCCGATCTGGCGCTCCCACTGGAACGGAGTCTGGGGCTTGGGCACGAACGGCGAGATGGCGGCCGTGACCTGGAGGCGCTTGACCTGCCAGCCCGCGGCGTCGCGCACCTTGCGGCAGAGGTCCGCGATGGCCTCCAGGTCCTCGGGGGTCTCGGTGGGCAGGCCGATCATGAAATAGAGCTTCACGTGCTGCCAGCCGTGCTCGAAGAGGTGGCGCACGTGGGTGATGAGCTCCGCCTCGGTGACGCCCTTGTTGATCACGTCGCGCAGGCGCTGGCTGCCCGCCTCCGGGGCCAGGGTGGCGCCGGTGCGGCGGATGCTGGCGATGCGCTCCATGATCGCCGGGGACACCGAGCCCACCCGCAGGGAGGGCAGGGAGATGGCCACCTGCTGGGCCGCGCAGCGGTCAAAGGTCCGGGCGAACAGGGCGTCCAGGGCCGAGAAGTCGCCCGTGGACAGGGACAGGAAGGAGACCTCCTCGTAGCCCGTGGCCGCGATGCCCTCCTGGAGCATGGCCTCGATGCGCTCCAGGCTGCGTTCGCGCACGGGCCGGTAGATCATGCCCGCCTGGCAGAAGCGGCAGCCCCGGGTGCAGCCCCGGGCGATCTCCAGGGTCAGGCGGTCGTGCACGGCCTGACCGAAGGCCAGGGGCGTCAGGGCCGGGAAGGGGGCGCGCTCCAGGTCCTCCACCAGGGCCTTCTCCACCCGCTCGCGGCCCGGCGCCAGGGGCTTGAGCGGCAGGCCCGGGCCCTGGTTCTGGAACAGCGAGGGCACGTAGGCCCCGGGAACGGCGGAAAGCCGCAGGAGCAGCTCGGGCCGGGACAGGCCCTGGTCCTTGGCCGCGGCCATCTCCTCCAGGAGTCTGGGCAGGACCTCCTCGCCGTCGCCCAGGACCATGCAGTCCAGGAAGTCGGCCAGGGGCTCGGCATTGAAGCAGGCCCCGCCGCCGGCCAGGATCAGGGGATGCCGGGCTCCGCGCTCGGCGGCCCGCAGCGGGATGCCCGCCAGGTCCAGCATGTACAGGACGTTGGTGTAGCAGAGCTCGTGGGTCAGGCTGAAGGCCACGGCGTCCAGCGCGGCCAGGGGGGTGTCGGTCTCCAGGGTGCAGAGCCGGGCGCCCTGTTCCCGGAGCACCCGGGCCGAGTCCTCGCAGGGGGCATAGACCCGTTCGGCGAAGAACTCCGGCCGGGCGTTGACGCAGTGCAGCAGGATACGCTGGCCCAGGTAGGACATGCCCACGTCGTAGAGGTCCGGGAAGGCCAGGGCCAGGCGCAGGCGCACCGAGGCGGGGTCCTTGCGGACCGCGCCCCATTCCTCCCCGGCGTAGCGGCTGGGCTTTTGCAGCAGCGGCAGCAGTTCCCGCATGATCCTGGGCGTCCTCCGGCTGGGCCGAAAAAAAGGGTGGTTTCCGGCGAAACCACCCTGGGGGAGCGTTTCGCGGCCCGCCCGGGGCCTATTTCTTGAGCAGGCTGGAGATGTCGCCGCCCGTGGGGCTGACCAGGCCCTGGATGTTCTTCAGGTCGCCGGGGGTGGACAGGGTCAGGTTGCTGATCGCTTCCAGGTACTTGGTCTTCAGCTCCTCGGGGAACTTCTTGTACTCGTAGAGCACGTGCCGGGTCTCGAGGGAGCCGGACATGTCGTTCTCAAAGGGATAGCCGAAGGGCAGCAGCATCATCTGCACGCCCTGCTGGGTCGGGATGGTCTGGAGCTGGGCCGGGTCCTCGATCTTGCTGCCGTCCGCGCTCCACTTGCCGAGAACCAGATCGCCGGTGATGAGCTTCACCAGCCGGATGTCGTAAGCCATGAATGGTCTCCTTGGTTGAATGGGACCCCTGGTAAGTAGGGGCTCGGTTCCCTTGTGTCAAGGGAGCGCGGGGGCTTGGGTCCCGAACTTGCAAAGGCCTGGGCCATGCGACAAAGGAGCAACGCGTGAACGTCCTGGTCCTGAGCCTGACCCGCTTCGGCGACCTGCTCCAGACCCAGCCCGTGCTCTCCGGCCTCAAGGCCCAGGGACACGCCATCGGACTGGTCTGCCTGGAGAATTTCGCCGGGGCCGCGGCCCTGCTGCGGGACCTGGACCAGACCCTGCCCCTGCGCGGGGCCCGCTTCCTGGCCTGCCTGGAGCGCGGGGACTGGCGCGGGAGCCTCAAGGAGCTGGACGGGTTCCTGGCCGGGGTGCGCCAGGACTTCCGGCCGGACCTGCTCATCAACCTGACGCCCTCGCTCTCGGCCCGGCTCCTGGTCCGGGCCCTGGGCGCTCCGGAAATACGCGGCTTTTCCGTGGACCCCTTCGGGTTCAACGACGACGCCTCGGACTGGGCGGCCTTTCTCCAGCTGGCCTCCGCCAACCGGGGCCAGAGCCCGTTCAACGTGGTGGACCTGTTCCGCCGGTCGGCCGGACTTCAGGCCGCCGCAAGCCCCCTGGACCTGCTGCCGCCTTCGGCCGAGGACCGGACCTGGGCCCGGGACCTGCTGCGCTCCCGGGAGCCGCAGGGCGGGGTCCGGGGCTTTGCGGCCCTGCAGCTGGGCGCCAGCGAGGACCGGCGGCGTTGGCCCGTGGCCTGCTTCGCGGAACTGGGGGCGCGGCTCTGGACCGAGCAGGGCCGGCTGCCCGTGCTTCTGGGCTCGGCCCAGGAACAGGGCCTGGCCGCGCGTTTTTGCCGGGCCGCCCCGGACCTGCCCTGCGCGGACCTCACGGGCAGGACCAGTCTTGCCCAGCTGGCCGCGGTGCTCACCTGCTGCGACTTCCTGGTGACCAACGACACCGGCACCATGCACCTGGCCGCGGGCCTGGGCCTGCCCGTGGCGGCCATCTTCCTGGCCACGGCCCAGCCCGTGGACACCGGGCCCTACCGGCCGGGCTGCCTCTGCCTGGAGCCGGACCTGGACTGCCATCCCTGCGCCTTTGGCCAGGACTGTGGGCGCGGCGAGGAATGCCGCCGTACGGTCAGCGCGGACGCGGTCCTGGACTGCGTGCGGCTGCTCCTGGAGCCGGACGGGCCGGCGATTTCGGCCCCGGGCGCGCGGGTCTGGCGCACGGCCTTCGACGCCCAGGGATTCCTGGACCTGGTCCCGCTCACGCCGCATGGCGACTCGGACCGGGCCCGCTGGCTGGCGGTCCAGCGCCGCAGCTATCGTCGTTTTCTTGACGGGCTCGACCCCGAACCCTGGACCGGGCCCGCGCCGCTCCGCGACCCGGCCGCGGCGGCGTCCACCTGCGCGGCCCTGGACAAGGCCGTCGGGCTGCTCCAGCTCCTGGAGCAGCAGCTCCTGCTCCTGGAGCGCGATCCCCGGCCGGTCCTGAAGGCCAAGTTCCTCACCAACTGCCGCCTGCTCCAGGGCATTCTCGGCGACGAGCCCCGGCTCAGCGTGCTGGGCGCCCTCTGGCTGTTTCAGTCCCAGCAGGCTGCCCGCGATCTGCCCGGATTGGGCCGCCTGATCCGGCGCTACGGCCATTTGGCGCGTTCGCTCCGGTCCCTTTTCCCCTAGTCGGCACGGTTCTTGAAATACAAGGTCCGAGGACCGGAAACCGGAAATTTCAGCCGTATGAGGAGGCGTATCCCATGATTGTCATCGACGGACGGCGCAGCGAACTGGCCGTGAAGAATTTCGAGAACCTGGAGCAGATCTTCAACAAGGTCATGGAGGAAGGGACGCTGGAGGACCGCGTGGTCACCGACGTGCTCATCAACGACGCGCCCTTCACCGAGATCTATCCGCACCAGGCCGAAGACATCGAGACCCGCGGCATCGAGAGCGTGGAGATCAAGTCCGTGCCGGTCAAGGAAATGGCCGTGGACATCACCCGCGAGCTCTACAAGGTGGTCAACCTGATGGGCGACGGCGGGGCCCGCGTGGCCGCGCTGTTCCGCCAGGCCGACGACGCCGAGGCCCTGGACCTCTATCAGGACCTCCTGGACGTGGTCCGCGACTTCCTGGGCATGGTCGGCAGCCTGCGCGACGAGTTCGCGCTCAAGGAGCACACCGCGTTCCGGAACGCGGCCGACGAGTTCAGCGACCTCTTCAGCGAGATGTCCGAGGTCCTGGAGAACGAGGACTGGATCCTGCTCTCCGACCTCCTGGAATACGAGTTCCTGCCGGCCGTGGACCACTGGAAGAAGGTCATCGCCCTGCTGCGCGAGGATATCCGCGCCGCGCGCAAGGAGTAGATCATGCCCGACGCACTCAGCCTGCTGGACCAGGCCCTGGAAGTGGGCCGCAAGGAGCTGGGATTCCTGCTGGACGGGGACGTGGAGGAGGCCGGACGCCTGGCCCGCGACCGCGGCCAGCTCACCGCCGAGGCCATGGCCGGAGGCGGGGGGGCGAACCTGGACCAGGCCCTGGAGAAGCTCACCCAGCTCCAGGGGCTTCAGGGCCAGATCACCCAGGAAGCCCGCCGGCTGCACGCGGCCCTCAAGAAGGACCTGCTGCGGGCGCGGCGCGAGAACAAGCGTTTCACGGCCTACAAGGAGGGCTCCGGCGCGGCCCCCATGAAGTTCAACCGCTTCCTGTCGCGCCAGGGCTGATCGATCCGGACCGGAATCTCCAGAAGCCCGGGCGGGAATGTTCCGCCCGGGCTTCTGTATTTTCCGGACAGGGTGTAGAGAGGAGCCGGGAGGCGTCTGTGCCCAAGGACCTGGTGGAACGCATCGACCCGGATCTGGCCGAACTGGTGGAGCTGTTTCTCGACGGCTCGCGCCGGGACGCGGCCCTGCTGGCTGCGGCCCTGGACCGGGGGGACCTGGAGACGGCCCAGCGCATCGGCCACAGCGCCAAGGGCGCGGGCGCGGCCTATGGATTCCGGGGCCTGCGCGACCTGGGCCGGATGCTGGAGCAGACCGCCGGAGCGGGCGACCTGGCCGGGTCCCTGGCCCTGCTGGAGCGGTTCCGGGACTATCTGGAGCGGGTGCGGGTGGAGTACGCCTGACTTCCCCTGGGGCGGAAAAGAGAGGCGGGGCCTTGCGGCCCCGCCTTTTTTTACTTGCCGAAGATCTTGTCGATCTTCTGGGCCAGGGTTTCGGGCGTGAAGGGCTTGACGATGTAGTTGGAGACCTTGGCCTGCACGGCCTCGATGATGTTCTCCTGCTGGGCCTCGGCCGTGACCATGAGGAACGGGGTGGCCGCGTACTCCTCGCTGGCCCGGACCTTGCGCAAGAGCTCGATGCCGCTCATCTTGGGCATGTTCCAGTCCGAGACGATGAAGTCGATGTTGTCCCGGTTGAGGACTTCCCAGGCCGTGGTGCCGTCGTCGGCCTCCACCACGTTGGTCAGTTCCAGCTGGCGCAGGATGTTCTTGATGATCTTGCGCATGGTGGAGAAGTCGTCCACCACCAGAATGCGCATGTTCTTGTCGTAGGCCATGGCTCGCCTCCGTCGCGATGCACTGCAATTGTCTAGGCTGGATACATAGTTCCTGCGCGAAAGACAATCCACCGGGGGAAAAAAATCAAACCTGGTCTCCCTCGGGACCCAGCAGGGCCATGGCCTGCTCCACGCTCCAGTCCTCGTGCACGACCTTGCCCAGGGCCGCCAGAAGCCGCGCCGGACGGTCGTTCTGGAAGATGTTCCGGCCCACGGACAGCCCGGCCCCCCCGGCGCGCACCGAGTCGTGGACCATGCGCACCAGGCTCTCGGTGTCCTCCATTTTGGGTCCTCCGGCGATGACCACCGGGATGCAGCAGGCCTCCACCACCCGCTCGAAGCTCTCGGGGTCGCCGGTGTAGGGCACCTTGACGATGTCCGCGCCCAGTTCCAGGGCCACGCGGGCGCAGTGCGAGACCACGGCCGGGTCGAAGGGGTCCTTGATGGCCGGGCCCCGGGCGTACATCATGGCCAGGAGCGGCATGCCCCAGTCGTTGGCCTTGGCGGCCATCTCGCCCAGGTCGGCCAGCATCCGGCCCTCGGTCTCGTCGCCCAGGTTGATGTGCACCGAGACCCCGTCGGCTCCGAGCTTGAGGGCGTCCTCCACCGTGCCCACCAGGGACTTGGCGTTGGGGTGGGGCGAGAGCGTGGTGCTGGCCGAGAGGTGGATGATCAGCCCGATGTCGCGGCCGCGCCGCCGGTGCGAGCAGCGCGGCAGGCCCTTGTGCATGAGCACGGCGTTGGCCCCGCCGCCGGCGATCTGGTCCACGGTCTCGCGCAGGTCCAGCAGCCCGAAGAGCGGGCCCACGGTGACCCCGTGGTCCATGGGCACGATGATGGTGCGGCCGTTGTTGCGGTTGAGGATGCGTTCGATGCGGATGGATTTTCCAAGCTGCATGGCGGTCTCCTTGCGGTTTGCCCCGCGCCCGGCTCCGCCCTTGGCCCCAAAAATACGAAGGCCGCGGGCGGTATGCCTGCGGCCTTCGGGAGTGTTTCTCTGCTTGTGACGCTACGCGCGCACCCCCGAACCGCAGGCGCTGCTAAAGAAAAAGAAGAAAAAGAAGCGGCTGTGGTTCGGGGTCTGCATGGCCGTGGGATTACCCCGGGGGCCGCGCGCCTGTCAAGCCGGACGCGTTCAGGCCTTCGGGTTCCGGGCCAGGAAGCGGATTTCCACCAGCCCGTTCTTGGGCAGGGCGGCCACGGCCACCGTGGTGCGCGCGGGTTTGTGCTCTCGGAAATACTCCCCGTAGATGGCGTTGAACTCGGCGAACCGGGCCATGTCCGTGAGGAACACGTCCGCCGAGAGCACGTCGTTGAATCCGGCCCCGGCCTGGGCCAGGACCGCGCCGAGGTTGTCCAGCACGCGCCGGACCTGTCCGCCGAAGTCCGGGACCAGCTCGCCCGTGGCCGGGTCCAGGCCGGTCTGGCCGCTCAGGAAGAGCAGGCCGCCAAAGGCCAGGGCCTGGGAATAGGGGCCCAGGGCGGCCGGGGCCTTGTCCGAGTGGATGACCTGGATGTCCTGCATGGTCGCCTCCTGTCAGCTTGTTTGGGTCCAGAGAAAGCGCCGGGAGAACTGGGCCGAGAGGCGGCCCACGGTGCGCGTGAGCAGGGCCGTGACCGCCAGGGAAAAGAGCAGCCGCCCCCAGAGGATGCCGGAGACGTGGCCGCCCACGAGGCTCATGAGCAGGGTGTCCTCGATGAGGCTGTGGCACAGGCCCATGAGGGTCAGGGCGGCGAACACGTCGCGGCCCTCCACCTGGCCGGTGCGGGCCTCGTGGATGATCAGCCCGCCGCCGTAAGCCAGGCCCATGACCAGGCCGACCACGGCGATGGTCGCGGCCCGGGGGCCGATGCCCATGAGCCGCAGGAGCGGGCGCAGGGCCGCGTTGCAGATGTCCAGCAGGCGCAGGGCCTGGAGCAGGCGCATGAGGCCGATGAGGGCCGTGATGATGCAGAAGATCGAGGCCAGGTTGCGGACCTCGCCCAGGGCCCAGGCCCAGAGCGGCTCGGGCCCTTCGGCCGGGGCCTGGAACAGCAGGGTGGCGGGCTCCTGGAGCACTCCCAGGCCGGAGTAGAACAGGTGCAGGACCAGGCCCAGGACGAGCGCCCCCAGGACCCGGACCAGGAGCTGGAAGCCCAGGCGCGGCCCGGACTTGCGGGCGATGGTCAGTTCCACTGGCAGGTTGTGGGCCACGAGGATCATGGAGGCCAGCACCGTGGCCTGGGCCTGGGTCAGGGGCGCGCTGTCGGCCAGGGAGAGCAGGACGATGATCCCGGAGTAGATGTTGTTGAGCATGGCCGTGGCCCAGACCAGGCCCATCTCCGGGGGCAGGCCCACCAGGGCCATGACCGGGGCCAGCGGCCAGGCCAGGTAGGCGATGAGCCCCAGCTCCTTGAGGAGCTTCACGGCCAGGATGATGGGCACCATGATCTTGAACAGGTCCAGGGCCACGCGCAGGCCCCCCTGAAGGACCTCGCGGGCGGCGGTGAGGATGGCGGCGATGCGGCTCATGTGGGCTTCCTGGGGCAGGGGCGGAACATAGGCGGTTTCCTGGCAAATGAAAAGCCCCGGGACCTGGCGGCCCCGGGGCAGGGAAGGCGGAAGGCGCGGGCTCAGAACACCAGGCGCGTGGTCTGGTACAGGAACACGGCCAGGACATAGGCCAGGACCGTGTTGAAGACCATGCTGAACCCGGCCCACTTCCAGCTGGACTCCCGGGCCATGGCCACCACGGTGACGAAGCAGGGCGCGTAGAGCAGGACAAAGGCGATGAGGGCCACGGCTCCGGCCTTGGAGAACCCCGGGTCCGCGGCCAGCTTCTCGGAGAGCGGGGCCGCGTCCTCGGCGTCCACCTCGCCCAGGGAGTAGGCCGTGCCCAGGGTGGAGACCACCACTTCCTTGGCCGCGAAACCGCCCACCAGGGCGATGTTCACCCGCCAGTTGAACCCGGCCAGGCTGGAGACGGGCTCCAGGGCGTGGCCCAGGCGTCCGGCCAGGGTGTATTCCAGGGTGGCCTCGGACTCCTCGGCGCCCACCACGCGCATCTCCTCCTCCAGGGCCGCGAGGTCCTCCTCGGGGGCTCCGGCGGCCTTGGCCTGGTCCAGGCGCTGCTCCACGGCGGCCAGGCGCTCCTGGAAGGGCGCGGCGGCCTCCTCGGGCAGCTGCGGGAAGGTCATGGCCGCCCAGAGCAGGATGGAGATGGCCAGGATCACGGTGCCGGCCTTGCGCAGGTACTCGAAGGTCCGCTCAAAGGAGTGGATGAGCACGCCGCGCAGGGTGGGCAGGCGGTAGGGCGGCAGCTCCATGACAAAGGGCGTGGCCTCGCCCTTGATCACCGTGGAGCGCAGCAGCCGGGCCACCAGCAGGGCCGCGGCCCAGGCCCCCAGGGTGATGATGAACATGACGTTGGCCTGGGACCGGGGGAAGAAGGCCGCGGCCAGCATGAGGAACACCGGGATCTTGGCGCCGCAGGTCATGAACGGCGAGACGAGCAGGGTGGCCAGCTTCTCCTTGGGGCTGCGCAGGGTGCGCGTGGCCATGACCCCGGGCACGGCGCAGCCGCCCGCGATGCCGCCGGAGACGATGAACGGCAGCACCGAGGTGCCGTGCAGGCCGAAGATGCGGAACACCCGGTCGAGCATGTAGGCCATGCGCGCGATGTAGCCGGAGTCCTCCAGGGCCGAGATGAGCAGGAACATGATCAGGATGAGCGGCACGAAGCCCATGACCCCGCCCACGCCGTCGATGACGCCGGAGACGATGAGCGAGCGCAGGAGCCCCTCGGGCAGGGCGGCCGTGGCGATCTCGTTGAGCCAGCCGAAGAAGCTCTCCACCCAGCCCATGGGCACCTCGCCCAGGCTGAAGGTGATGCTGTAGATGAGATAGACCACCCCGAACATGATGAGCGGGCCGGCCAGCTTGTGGGTCAGCACGCGGTCCATCTTGTCCGAGATGGACAGGCGCTGGGCGTCCACCCCGGGACGGCGCACGGTCTGGCGCACGATGCCCGCGATCCAGCCGTAGCGGTAGTCCGCGATGATCGCGTCGGGGGTGGCGTCCAGGGTGCTCTGGAGGTGCCGGGAGACTTTCGCGGTCAGGGCCTCCAGCCGTCCGGACAGGGCCGGGGCGGCCTGGCGGCCCAGGGTGATGATCTGGCTGTCGCCCTCCAGGTACTTGAGCGCGGTCCAGCGGAACGGGAGCTTGCCCGCGAACAGGCTCTGCTCCTGGATCATGCCCTCCATCTCGTCGAGCACCGGGTCCAGGTCCGGGCCGTAGGACAGGCGCAGGGGCTCCCACTGGCCCTTGCGCTCATCGTCCAGCGCGCGGCAGGCCTCCAGCAGCTCCTTGGAGCCCTTGCCCGCGCGGGCCACGGTCTCCACGGCCGGGCAGCCGGTGAGCCGGGAGAGCAGGGCCGTGTCGATCTCCTTGCCGGACTTGCGCACCTCGTCCATCATGTTCAGGGCCAGGACCACGGGCAGGCCCAGCTCCAGGAACTGCACGGCCAGGTAGAGGTTGCGCTCCAGGGCTCCGGCATTGAGCACGTCCACCACCACCTGGGGCCGCTCCTCCACCAGGAAGTTGCGGGCCACCACCTCCTCCTGGCTGTAGGCCGTGAGGGAATAGGTGCCCGGGAGGTCCACCACCTCGAAGCGTTCCTCGCCGAGACTGGCGGTGCCGGTCTTCTTCTCCACGGTGACGCCGGGCCAGTTGCCCACATGCTGGCGCGCGCCGGTGAGGGCGTTGAACATGGTGGTCTTGCCGCAGTTGGGGTTGCCCGCCAGGGCCACCACCAGCCGCGCGGCGTGCCCCCGCAGGCCGGCTTCCGGGGTCTCCATGCGCAGGATCTTGGCTTCGCTGCTACTCATGGACGGGCTCCAGGGCTTCGACGGTGATGTGGTCGGCTTCGCTGTTGCGCAGGGTCAGGGTGAAGTCGCGCAGCCGCAGGGCCACGGGATCGTGCAGGGGGGCCTTGCCGATGACCTGGATCTCGGTGTTGGGGACCAGGCCCATGTCGCGGATGCGCCGGCCCAGTTCGCCCTGGGCCGCGATGCTGCGGATGCGCAGGCGCTGGTTGACCTTGGCCTGGCGCAGACAGAAGGGAGTGACCATGTGAGCCTCGTGTTCAGCGGGGTTTGCAGCCGTCGTGGCCGTTGGAGGAGGGGCAGGAGCCGCAGCCGGAGCAGCCGCAGGAGCCGCCGGCCTTGCCTTTGCGGACAAAGCGGCCGATCACGTAGACCAGGGACGCGGCCACGGCCGCGATGACGATGATGTTTTCGAGCATGACTGTTCCTTTGCCGCGGGGCGGCGTCGGACCTTCTTTAGTGATAATGAATTTCATTGTCAAGAAGAGCCGGGCAGATTTCTCGAAAAAAGAGTTCTTGTGTCGAAAATGATTGAAGAATTTTTGTGTCCCTTGTGCTGGTTCTGATTCTGTGAGAGTATTAAGCTATGGATTTATCGGCCAAGGCCCAGCCGGTCCACGTTCTCCTGGTGGCGGCGCCGGGAGAGGCGCGGGACGCCTACGAACGCGAGCTTGTGCGCGTGGGGGTCTCCTTCGACGCCCTGGACTCCCCGGCCGATCTGCGGGGCCCCATGGCCGAACGGCTGTACAACGGGCTCCTGCTGGACCTGGCCACCTGGATCCGCTGCCCGGCGCAGAAGCGGAGCACGCTCCAGGGCGTGCTGGAGCGCTTCCCGGTGCTCCGGCTCCTGTACAATCCGGAGCAGGGCGGCCTGCGCGGCGTGACCCTGGGGGGCACGGTGCAGCAGGCCCGGGACATGGAGGCCTTTCTCCTGGAGCAGTGCGCCGGGTTCCCGGCCCGTTCCTTCCGCATGGCCGAGCGTCAGTCGTCCATCTGCAACGTGCGCATCCTGGAGCGGCCGGACCAGCCCGAGGCCGAGGGTCTGCGGGCCGTGACCAGCAACCTCTCCGAGGCGGGCTGCTTCCTCATCTCCTGCCGGGACTTCGCGGCGGGGCAGCAGTTATGGCTCGTGTTCAAGGAACTCGACGACCACGAGCCCATCGCCGCCACGGTGCGCTGGCTGCGGCCCTGGGGCGAGTCCATGCGCCTGCCCGGGGCCGGCGTCAGTTTCGACAGCTTGAACGAGAAGCAACAGCGGGCCCTGCGTTCGCTGCACAGGGAGCCCGCATGACCACGGACAAGGAAAAGGACAAGAATTTCGAGATCTGGCTGGAGGCCCTGGCCAAGGGCGTGCTCCTGGGCGGCTCCCTGGGGCTCATTGCCGGCTGGATCGGCATCCTGCCCATGGACCGGGGCCTGTTCCTGGGGGTCCTGGTGGGCTGCCTGGCCGGCATCTCCTTCAAGAACCTCCGCGAACGCAGGAAATAGGTCCCGGACCGCCAACGGCAGAGCGCCGCNNCCGCGGCGGCGCTCTGCCGTCCGTGGCCAGGCCTAGAGTATCTGGCTCAGGAAGAGCTTGGTGCGCTCGTTCTGGGGCGCGGTGAAGAAGTGCTCGGGCGTGCCCTCTTCCAGGATTCCGCCGGCGTCCATGAAGACCACGCGGTCGGCCAC
>DFYP01000002.1 GCA_002382645.1 Desulfovibrio sp. UBA4079
GGCCATGCCCTTCGGCTGCATGCCCGGGACCATCGCCACGGCGCTCCTGCGCGAGGCCGCGGCAGCGCGCAACCTGCCCGTGCTGGCCCTGGCCTTTGACGGGGCGGTCCATCCGGCGTCGGATCTGGCCTTGGAAGCCTTCATGGAACAGTGCAGGGCCAGGTCAGGCCGTTGACATTTCGCTGCCCGCAGGCCGTTCAAAAAACGCGCGGGCAAGGCGCAAAAAAAACGCACGTCCGACGCGTATCGCCAATACGCGAGGATGTGCGTTTTTTGCAGCAACGCAGACGGCGCGGATTTTTCAACGGCCTGCTAATCCAGTTCCACGTCCACGAACGTGCAGTCCAAGGCCTGGCCCGGCTCGATGCGGACCAGGGCCAGGGAGCCCTCGCCCAGGGACCCGGGGTTGAGCAGGTGGAAGCCTGCGTGGGTGGAGAAGTGGCGCTGGTGGGTGTGGCCGAAGCAGACCAGCCCGGCGTGCGGGCCCAGGGCCTCGGCCGCGCGGGCCCCCACGCCCGAGCGGTTGCCGAACCCGTGCATGGCCGCAACGGACAAATCGCCCAGGTCGAAGCGGACCACGGGCGAAAGCTCGGCGCCCAGGTCCCAGTCGCAGTTGCCCAGGCAGGCGTGGAAGTTCGGGTGCTGGAGAAAGAAGGACCAGGTGGCCCGGCCGGTGATGTCCCCGCAGTGGAGCAGGGCGTCGGCCCGGGCCAGGTGACGCGCGTAGACGGACTCCAGCCAGGGCGAAGGCGCGCCCAGGTGGGAGTCGGAGATCACCGCCAGAAGCATGAAGTCCGGGCTATTCCTTGACCTTCTGGGCCCGGTACCGGAGATAGGCGTCGCGCACGGCCGTGTACGGGTCGATGGCGCTCTCGGTGAGGGTCTCGTACTCGCCGATGCGCAACGACAGGTTGTTCAGCTTCTCGTAGGCCGTGGCGCCCATGGACCAGTACCAGGGGTTCAGGTAGGTGGTGGGCCGCATGAAGTAGTCGCCGGCGTAGCCGAAGGAGTCGCGCACCGTGGACGGGCCGATGAGCGGCCAGACCAGGTAGGTGCCGTTGCCCATGCCCCAGACCCCGAAGGTCTGGCCCAGGTCCCGCTCGCCCGAGGGCGTGGGCTGGGTGGGCTTGAGGTCATAGGCGAAGCGGGACAGGCCGCCGAAGCCGAAGGCCGTGTTGCCGATGAACCGGGAGGTCTCCACGCCCGCGGCCCGGAACTGGCCCTGGAGCAGGCAGTTCACGAAGCGCATGGGGAAGAGCAGGTTGTGGAAGAAGTTGTCCACCCAGGTGCGGGGCTTCTCGGGCAGCACGTAGCCGTAGCCCTGGGCCACAGGCTTGAACAGGTAGTAGTAGAACTTGTCGTTGAACTGGAACCAGAAGCGGTTCCACCCGGGAACGGAGTCCGGGGCGATGCCCTCGGTGCCCACGGTGGGCGCGCCCGTGGGGGTCTGGCCCCCGGCGTCCCAGAGTTCCGGGGCGTAGGTGTTGTCGATCTGGGCCAGCTGCTTGCCCAGCACGGGCTGGTCGTCGGCCGCCAGGCCGACGCCGCAGAAGAGCATGAAGGCGCCGATGGCGAGAAGGCACGCGCGCGCGATCGATCTGCCCATTTCCCTATCGCTCCTACCTACTGTTTCGCCGCGGTCGGCTGCTGTTGCTTGGCCGCGTCGTTGAGCACTGCTTTGTCGTCGGCCACGGCCTTACCCGCGGCGATGTCGGCCACCCGCTGCCGCACCTTGCCGATGAGGCTGTCGGGTGAACCGTTCTGCAACTCCTGCGCAAACTGGCTGCGGTAGATCTCCATGATGGAGATGCCCTCGCCGATCACATCGTAGATGAGCCACCGGCCGTCCTTCTGGATGAGCCGGAAGTTCACCGCCAGGAGCTTGCCGTCATTGGCCGTCACCTGGCTCTGGACAAAGGCCAGGTTTCCCTGGGCCATTTCCTTCTGGTAGTCGAACTTCTCGCCGTTGTACCCCTCGAACTTGCCGATGTAGGTCTTCTCCAGCAGCTCCTGGAAGGCCTCGGACAGGTCCTTCTGCTGCTGGGGCGAGAACTTCAACCAGGGGCGACCAACGGCCCGGGCGGTGAGCTCGGTGAAGTCGAAGTACTGCTTGATGACCGTGCGCAGCTGCTCCAACTGCTTGCCGCTGATGCTTTTCGCACCCTTATATTGAGGGTCTTGCAGCACAGCGATGACCTTGTCAACCCCTTCCTTGACCGTGGACAGGGGGGCGTCGGCCAGGGCCGGGGCCGCCAGGGCGCAGATCAGGAGCAGGGCCAAGGCCAGGATGGGGATCGAACGTTTCATTGCGCTGGGCATATGCGATTCTCGCTCAACTCGCAAGTGTCATTGCGTTATTTATTGACGCTGGGGGTGGCGAACTTGGACAGGAGATCCTCCAGATCCAGCGACGGATTGGTCTCAAAGATGGAGTCCCCGCTCTTGAGCGGCTGGCCCACGGCCCCGGCGGTGAGCCCGATGAACTTGTCGCCGATGAGCCCGCTGGTCTTGACCGAGGCCGTGGCGTCGTTGCGGATATCGATGTCCTTATAGACCTTCATGCTCACCTTGGCCAAGGGGATGTCCCCGGAAAGGTCCAGCTGGATGCCGTCCACGTAGCCCACGTCCACGCCGTACATCTGCACGGGCGAGTTGATCTTGAGGCCCGAGACGTTGGTGAACGAGGCCCGGAGCGTCATGTAGTTGTCCGTGAACAGGCCCAGGTTGCCGAGCTTGATGCTCATGTAGGCGATGCCGAGGAGGCCCACCAGCACGAAGATGCCCACCGAGGTTTCCTTGGAATACTTCTTCATGGCCTCTCCTTCGCGGGCGTCAGCGGCCGCCGTCGCCCAGGTACTTGCTGCAGTCGATCTTCATGACCTTGGGGTCGAGCTTGGGCAGGGTCAGCATCTCGCCCACGCTCTCCTCGGCCCGGCGCTCCAGGAAGCGCCGCAGGTACGGGTCCGTGGTGGCCTCCAGTTCGGCCAGGCCGCCGTCGAAGATGACCCGGCCCTGGCCCAGGACCACCACGTGGTCCGCGATGCGCCGCATGCTGGCCAGGTCGTGGCTGACCACCACGAGGGTCATGTCGAAGCGGCGCTTGAGCTCCAGGAGCAGGTCGTCCAGGGCCGCGGAGTTCACCGGGTCCAGGCCCGAGGTGGGCTCGTCGCAGAACAAAATCTCCGGGTCCATGACCATGGCCCGGGCCAGGCCCGCGCGCTTGCGCATGCCGCCCGAGAGCTGGTTCGGGAAGTAGCCCAGGAAGTCGGCCAGGCCCACGAGCCCGGCCTTGGCCCGGACGATCTCGGCGATGGCCTTTTCCTTGAGCCGGGTGTGCTCGCGCAGGGGCAGGGCGATGTTGTCGAAGAGTGTGAGCGACCCGAGCAGCGCGCCGTCCTGGAACAGGAGCCCCAGGCGCTGCTTGAGGCAGCGCAGGGCCTTGCGCGAGAGGTTGAAGATGTCGTGGCCGCCGATGGTCACCCGCCCGGCGATGGGCCGGTGCAGGCGCAGGATGTGCTTGAGCAGGGTGGACTTGCCCGAGCCCGAGCCGCCGAGGATCACGGTGATCCTGCCGCCGGGCAGGGTCACGTTCACGTCCGAGACCACGGCCTTTTCGCCGTAGCCCACGGTGAGGTCCTCCAGGCGGATGTCGTAGCGGCTCTTCGAGTCCATGGCTCTAGTAGAGGATGGAGGTGAGCACGTAGTCGGCCACCAGGATGAGCACGCAGGACATGACCACGGCCGTGGTGGTGGCCTGGCTCACGCCCTCGGGCCCCTTGTCCTCGCGCAAATGGGTGAAATAGCCCTGGTAGCAGCAGACCGTGCAGACGATGACCGCGAAGACCAGGGACTTGATGTAGCCGCCGGACACGTCCTCCCAGTCCAGGGAGGAATCGATGCGGTAGAGGTAGGCGCCCGCATTGCCGCCCATGAGCGAGACGCCCGTGAGGTAGCCGCCGGCCATGCCGATGAGATCGAAGAGCGTGGTCAGCACCGGGAAGCTGATGAGGCAGGCCGCCAGCTTGGGGCTCACCAGGTAGCTCATGGGGTTGATGTCCATGATCTCCAGGGCGTCCACCTGCTCGGTGATGCGCATCACGCCGATCTCGGCGGTCATGGACGAGCCCGCCCGGCCCGTGACCATGAAGGCCGTGAGCACCGGGGCCAGCTCGCGCACCAGGGACAGGGCCACGGCCGCGCCGAGGAAGCCCTCGGAGCCGAACTTGGACAGGGCGTAGTAGGTCTGGAGCCCGATGACCATGCCGGTGAACAGCCCGATGAGCGCGATGACGCTGATGGACTTGACCCCGATGAAGAAGATCTGGCGCACGGTCTTGGGGATCTGGCCGAAGGAGGAGAACATGAGCCGGAAGGAGTCCATGAAGAACAGGAACATGGCCCCCATCTCGGACACGAGACGGAGCGAGGCGCCGCCCAGAGCGGTCACCGGCGCGAGCATCCCCTTCTGGACCTGGGACATGGAATGTTTCCCTGTGCTGATGTTGCGGACCTCCCCTCTCCAGGCGGCCCGGCGAAACAATGCTCCAGCATACCTGAATCGAGGCGCGAGGGCAAGCCGATGGCTCCGGCTGCGCTATCCCTTGATCTTGCGGCCGCCGTTCTTGTTGGCCCACCACGAGGGGTCCGGACCCAGGTACCACCAGTCCGTGTGGTCGGTCTCCCGGATCATGGCCGCCAGTTCGCGGCCCGGCTCGGTGCGCAGGCGCTCCACAGCCGAGTCCATCCACTTGTCCGCGTACTTGTTGCCCAGGTCGGACTGCTCCTTCAAGTTCAGGATCAGGTCGATCTGGTCCGCGTCCTGGGCCAGCTTGGCCTCATGGGTCTCGGTGGCCTCCAGCTCGCTCCAGAGGCCCAGCACGTCCTCGGTCATGCCGGTGCCGGCCAGGGCGTCCTTGATGGCCCGGCTGCGCTCCGAGGTGTTGTACATGCGGTTCACGTAGTTGAAGTCGCCGATGCGGGTCTCGTGCATGTCGTGGAACAGGCCCAGGAGCACGGCACGGCCCGGGTCGGCCCCGGCCATGCGGGCCAGCACGTAGCAGATGACCGCCGTGCGGAAGGAGTGCTCGGCCACGTTCTCGGAGCCCGTGCCCAGGAACTGGTAGCCCGTGCGCGGGGTCTTGCGCAGCATCCCGGCCTCGAACAGGAAGTCCGTGATGCGTTTCAATTTTCCGCGGTCGCGCAGGGAATCCATGGCGCTCCTAGCTCCGGTAGTCCGCGTTGATGGTCACGTAGTCCCGGGACAGGTCCGAGGCGAGCAGCGTGGCCCGGCCCGGCCCCTTGCCCAGGGACACCCGGATGTCGATGTCCTGCTTGCGCATGAGCGGGGCCAGCACGCCGTCCAGGTCGCCGTCCGCGGGGCGGCCCTTCTCGAAGATCACGACGTCGCCCAGGGCCAGGGTCACCTGGTCCGGGTCGAACTCGGCCCCGGAGCGGCCCACGGCGCAGACGATGCGGCCCCAGTTGGGGTCCTGGCCGAACAGCGCGGTCTTGACCAGGGGCGAGTTGCCCACGGCCCGGGCCGCCAGGTCCGCGTCGGCGTCGCTCTTCGCGCCGCTCACCGTGATCCGGGCCACCTTGGTGCCGCCCTCGGCGTCCTGCACGATCATGTAGGCCAGGGCCTGGAGCATCTCGCAAAGGGCGTCGCGCAGGGCCGCGTTGGCCTCGCGGCCCGAGATCCGCACCTTGGACGCGCCGTTGGCCAGGGCCAGGATGCAGTCGTTGGTGCTCGTGTCCCCGTCCACGGTGACGCGGTTGAAGGAGGCGTCGGCGCAGGTCTTGAGCATCTCCTGCCAGGAGTCCGGCTCCACGTCCGCGTCGCAGAGCACGAACCCGAGCATGGTGGCCATGTTCGGGGCGATCATGCCCGAGCCCTTGGCCATGCCGAGCAGGCGCACCTGGTGGCCGTCCACCTCGAGGCTGGCCCAGGCCAGCTTGGGAAAGGTGTCCGTGGTCATGATCGAGCGGGCGAACTCCATGGGCCCGGCCACACCCAGGCTCTTCTTGAGTTCGGGCATGGCCTCGCGCCACTTGTCCAGCTTGAGTTGGTTGCCGATGACCCCGGTGGAGGCCGGGAGCACCTCGTCCGCGTCGATCTTGCAGGCCTTGGCCGCCAGCTCGCAGGCCACCCGGGCGTTGACCAGGCCCTCCTCGCCGGTGCAGGCGTTGGCCTGGCCCGAGTTGGCCAGGAGCATGCGCGCCGTGCGCGTGGCAGCCAACCGCTCCTTGCAGAGGAGCACGGGCGCGGCCTGGAACTTGTTGGTGGTGAAGACCCCGGCGGCCAGGGCCGGCCGCTTGCTCAGGACCAGGCCCAGGTCCAGCTTGTCGGCCTTCTTGAATCCGGCCGCCGTGGC
Organism: Desulfovibrio sp. UBA4079; assembly: GCA_002382645.1. Classification (GTDB taxonomy): domain Bacteria; phylum Desulfobacterota; class Desulfovibrionia; order Desulfovibrionales; family Desulfovibrionaceae; genus Aminidesulfovibrio. The sequence goes on from DFYP01000002.1 coordinate 6,372, forward strand.
CGCGAAAAGGAAGTCCTTGGGTACGGGGATCATGTCCGCCTCCAGCTTGTGGGCAGTTGCGAGACCCTGTTTCATACCCCACGGCCCCCCGGGTTTCAAAGCCTTTTTCCCGGCCCTCGCGCCGGGCCTTTCCAACCCCCGGGAGAATGGTTATTGAGATCGCCGGAGGTGTACCCCATGCCCACAAACACACCGCGCCTGACCCGGCGCGACTTTCTCAAGCAGAGCGCCCTGGCCGCCGGGGCCCTGGCCGCGGCCCAGGCCGCGCCGCTTTCGGCCCTGGCCGCCACCCCGGACATCGCCCTGGCCAAGGGC
>DFYP01000010.1:0-14501 GCA_002382645.1 Desulfovibrio sp. UBA4079
CCAGTTCAAGCTTCTTCGACAGGGCGTTGACCACCGATACGCCGACGCCGTGCAACCCGCCGGACACCTTGTAGGAGTCATTGTCAAACTTGCCGCCGGCGTGCAGCAAGGTCAACGCCACTTCGGCTGCCGGCCGCCCTTCGGTCGGGTGCATTTCGGTCGGGATGCCGCGGCCATTATCGACCACGGTCACCGAACCATCAAGGTGGATGGTCACCTCGACCAAGTCGCAATGGCCGGCCAAAGCCTCGTCGATGGAATTGTCAACGACCTCGTAGACCAGGTGGTGCAGTCCGCGGACGTCCGTGGAGCCGATGTACATGGCCGGGCGCTTGCGCACGGCCGAAAGGCCCTCCAGGACCGTGATGCTGTCCGCTGTGTAGCCGTTTTTGTGCTGGGTCTGGTCGCTCATGCTAGGCATTGTCCTCGCTGTAGTAGGTCTCTTCCTGGATCATCATGGGCATGAGGATGACGAGGTATTCGGGGTCGCTCTCGCCGCTGATGCCGCAGGGGGCCTCGGCGCCGGTGAGCACGAACTTCACGTTCTCGCTGCCGAAATGGTTCAGGATCTCAATGAGGTTCTTGGTGGGGAAGGCGATGTGCGGCAGGGTCCCCTGGAAGCTCGACTCCAGGGTCTCGGTGGCCGTGCCGGTCTCCTGGCCCTGGCTGGAGAGGATGCTCTCTTCGGGCCGGAAGGTGAAGTAGGTGCAGCGGTTGGTGTCGGTGTTGAAGATCGTGATGCGCTCCAGGGCGTCGATCATCTCCAGCCTTTTCGCGTGCAGGGTGCTGGCGTTCTGGTCGCCGAGCTTGGTCAGGAAGCCCTTGAAGTTGGGATACTGGTAGTAGGACAAAGGCAGGCTGAAGGTCTCCTTGCGGTCGCCGGTGCGGAAGAACAGCCGTTTGTTGCTGATGGACAGCTCGATCTCGTCGGCAGAAAGCCATTTCTTCAATTCCAGCAGATACTTTTTCTGGATGAGGATGCCCTCTTCCGGGAGCAGGGCGTGGACATCGTCGTTGATGAAGCTGAACATGGCGAACTGGTGGCCGTTCAGGCCGCAGACATCCACCCGCTTGCCCTCGTCCATGGGCCCGGCCTGGGCCGGAAGCAGGTACATGCAGGCGATGGCCTCCATGGAGTCCTCGTCGCTGATGCAGAAGGCGATCTTCTCGATGATCTCGTTGAGCAGATCCCCGGACCAGAACAGGGTGCCGTTTTCCGGGAAGGCCGAGAACTTCTGGAACCACTCGGGGTCGTTCAAGGGCAGCTTGTACTTGCGCGCGCCCTGCTCCACCAGGAGGTTCTGCTTCTCGGCGTCGGTCTTGAGCGTGATCTCCGCGCCCGCGGGCAGCTTGCGCACCAGGTCATAGAAGGCCCGGCCCTGGACGCCGGCCAGACCCTCTTCCTGGATCACGGCCGGATAGGATCCGGAGAACTCCAGGTTGGAGTCCGTGGACATGACCGCCAGGGCTCCGGCCTCGGCCTTGAGCCAGATGGTCCGCAGGAAGGCCGCTCCGGTTTTGGCCGGAATGATATTGGCGGACTTCTGCAAGCCTTCGATGATTTCGTCCCGCTTGGCCTTCAAAAACATATTCCTTCTCCTTGGTTGCCGTGGAAGAGGGCGTTCCTTTGTTCGTTTCTTGTCAAACCTTATGGATTCACGAAGAAAATTGCGAACATCGGGCGGTTCGTCACAGCCCCGGCAATGTGCGCATTCAGGCCCGCTGGCCCTGTTCTCCGGAAAGCAGACATTTTTTCTTCAGCTCCTTTAACACCCTTTTCAAATTTGGATCATCTTCTTGCATTTGTTCGATTTTTTTAACCGAGTACAGGACCGTGCTGTGGTCCTTGCCGCCAAAGGCCCGGCCCAGCGAGGGAAAGGACAGGCCCAGGAGGCTGCGGCAGAGGAACATGGCCACCTGGCGGGCCTGGGCGATGTTCTGGTTGCGCCGGGCCCCGGTGATCTCCTTGGGATTGACCCCCAGGTGCTCGGCCACCACGGCGATGACCGTGCCCGGGGTGAGCGCCTCCACGGAGCGTTCCTCGGTGTTTTCCAGGATGTGCTCGAAATCCTTGCCGTCCAACTCCTTGCGCACGAGCTCCCGGTAGGCCAGGAGCTTGAGCAGGATGCCCTGGAGGTAGCGGAAGTCCTGGAACCGCTGAGCCAGGGTGAGCATCTGCTCCTTGGTCAGGGTCAGCTTGCGGCTGCGGCAGCGCTCCTGGATGTAGGCCACGCGGATCTCCAGGTCCGGCTGCTTGAGGGTCACGATGAGGCCCCACTCCAGGCGCGAGCGGAGCATGGGGTCCAGATAGTCGCAGGCCGCGATGGTGCTCGGGCAGGTGAAGACCATCTGCTTGTGGTTGTCGTAGAAGTGGTTGAAGAGCGAGACGATTTCAGGCTGCAAATCCAGGGCGTTACGAATCTGGTGAAAGTCGTCCACAAAGAGGAAGTCGTGCTCCAGGACAAAGGCCCGGGCCTTGAGCGGGTCGCCGTTGAACCGGCCGGAGTAGAGTTCCTGGAGGTCCTGCATGGAGGTCAGCAGGATGCGCGCGGGGTCGAAGCGCTTGCTGATCTCGTTGGCGATGGCCCGCAGGAGGTGGCTTTTGCCCGCCCCGCCCGCGCCGCAGACCACGAAGGGGTTGAACAGGGTGCCGGTCTGCTTGGCCACTTCCCGGGCCGAGGCCAGGGGGAAGTAGTTTTTCTTGTTCACCAGGAAGGAATCGAAGGTGAACTGGGAGTCGAACGGAAAACCGATAGTCCGGGGCGCCGGCGCCGGCGCCGGGCTGTCCGCGGTCCGGGGGGTCTCCCGGTAGCGCACGGCCCCGGCCTGGCCCAGGAAGGCCCGCAGCAGGGTCTCGAAGCGGTCCCGCACCGCGCCCTCGAACCAGCGCGCGAAATAGGCGTGGGGAAAGGCCACCTCCAGGGTCTGGCCGGCCTCGTCCAGGTTCATGTCCAGGGGGTCGAACCAACGGACGAGCTCCTGTTCGGAGCAGGTCTGGAGGAGGTGTTGTCGTAGGGCGTCTTTCACGTTCGGAGGACCAGTTCCAGGGCGGCTTGAACACTCAGGAATAAAAGGAGATTTTCGACAAGCCCCGGAGCCGGTTCAGGGGCCCCGAAAGACTTCCTGTTTCTTATCCCAAAACCGGTTCAAAGCCAAGGCCGGAAAGGCTTCGGGGCCGCAAAAAAAATTTGCCTTCCCCCCTGTTTTGGTCCAATCTGGGACACCCCGGGCCACCCCGGGGGCAAACAGCACGTTTCAGGAGACGCCTATGTCCAGTTTCAAGGTGAACAAGACCATTCCGGAAATCAACGAGCGCATCCGCAAGGGCCGGGCCGTGGTGCTCAACGCCGGGGAGATGACCGCCCTGGTGCAGAAGCTCGGCAAGGTCAAGGCGGCCAAGGAAGTGGACGTGGTCACCACGGGCACCTTCTCGCCCATGTGCTCCTCCGGGCTCTTGTTCAACACCGGACAGGAACCCCCGGTGATCAAGACCTCCAAGGTCTGGATCAACAACGTGCCGTGCTACGCCGGCCTGGCCGCCGTGGACGGCTACCTGGGGGCCACCGAGCCCGCCGAGGACGACCCCCTGAACAAGGTCTATCCGGGCCGCTTCGCCTACGGCGGGGGCCACGTGATCGAGGACCTGGTGCGGGGCAAGGCCGTGCACCTGCGGGCCGAGGCCTACGGCACGGACTGCTACCCCCGGCGCAAGCTGGACAAGGACGTGACCCTGGCGGACCTGCCCAACGCCTGGCTCCTCAATCCGCGCAACTGCTACCAGAACTACAACGTGGCCGTGAACCTCACGAGCCGGACCATCTACACCTACATGGGCCCGCTCAAGCCCAACAGCCGCAACGCTAACTTCGCCACGGCCGGGCAGCTCTCGCCGCTGTTCAACGACCCGTACCTCAAGACCATCGGCCTGGGCACCAAGATCTTCCTGGGCGGCGGCGTGGGCTGGGTGCTCGGCGCGGGCACGCAGCACAACGCCAAGCCCCCGCGCAACGAGCGCGGACTGCCGCTCAGCCCCTCGGGCACGCTCATGGTCAAGGGCGACCTGAAGCAGATGCGCGCCCGCTTCCTGCGCGGGGTCTCCATCGTGGGCTACGGCTGCTCCCTGGCCGTGGGCGTGGGCATCCCCATTCCCATCCTCAACGAGGACATGGCCTGGTTCACCGGGGTCTCGGACGCGGACATCCAGGTGCCCATCAAGGACTACGGCTACGACTACCCCAACGGCCTGCCCCGGGTCCTGGGCCACGCGACCTTCGAGGAGCTCAAGTCCGGCGAGATCCTGGTCAACGGCAAGAAGACCCCGACCGTGCCCGTGACCAGCCTGTCCATGTGCCTGGAAGTGGCCGACGAGCTCAAGCGCTGGATCGAGGAGGGCAAGTTCCTGCTCACCGAGGCCCAGGACATCATTCCCAGCGTCTAGCAACGCCGCCTGCAGCACCGCGGCTCCCCGGGACTCCGAGGGGCCGCGGTGTTCTTTTATTCCTCGCGTATGGCCCTGGTGACCAGGGCGCAGGTCTTCTCGTCCAGAGGGAAAACCCGCTCCCCTATGGCGGCCACCGGCCGCATGCCCATGAGGGAATTGCAGACGTAGACGTGATCCGCAGCGGCCAGATCCTCCAGCCGCATGGGCTGCGCCGGGATGTCCAGGACCTCCCGGGCGGCCTCCAGGGCCAGCGAGGGCAGCCGCAGGGCCGAGGCGGGGGCCGCGAACCTGCCGTTGCGGGCAAGGACCACGGCGGCCGTGGCCGTCTCCAGGATTTGCCCTTCGCGGTCCAGGAGCAAGGCGTCGTCAAAACCCTGGGCCCGCGCCCGGCGGCGGGCCAGGACAAAGGGCGCGTAATTCATGGTCTTGTGTGCACACAGCCAGGACTCGTGGAGGTCCGGACAGGGCTGCAGGCGCAGCGGCGGCACGGGTTCCGGGTCGTAGGGAGCGGCCGTGGAGAGAAACGGGGCCGGCGCCCCTTCGGCCTCCTCCAGGCAGAACAGGTTGACCCGGGCCGTCCGGCCTTCCAGGCCGTTGCGGCGGAGGACCTCGGCCAGGACGGCGCGGTGGTCCTGGGGTTCCGGGATCAGCCCCAGGGCTTCGAGGGCGCGGCCCAGGCGCGCCAGGTGGGCCTCCAGGCGGCAGAGGACGCGGCCGTTGTAGAACAAGGTCTCGAAAACCCCCAGCCCGAAACGCAGCCCCGGGGCTTCAGGGTTCAAGGCAAGGGACCCGTCGAGGAACTCTCCCTTGAAGTGGGCGATCACAGGTCCTCCAGGCGCAGGAAGTTGGCGGCCTTGGCCAGGGTTTCCCCATACTCCTGCTCCGGCCGGGAGTCCACGACGATGCCGCTGCCCGCGAAAAAGTCCAGGCGGCCGGCGCGGGAGTCCAGGATGGCCGTGCGGATGGCCACCGAGGAATCCAGGTCGCCGTTTTCCCGCAGCACGGCGAAGCAGCCGCAGAAGATGTCCCGGCAGTGGGGTTCCAGGCGCTCCATGATCTCCAGGGCGCGCCGTTTGGGGCAGCCGGTGACCGAGCCGGGCGGAAAGGCGTCCAGCAGGAGGTCCGCGCCGTCCCGTCCCGGCCGGAGCAGGCCGCTCACGTCGGAGTGCATCTGGAGCAGCCGGTCCAGGCGGAACACGGCCTTGTGCCGGTCCACGCGCACCGAACCCGGCGCGCAGTTCCGGGACAGGTCGTTGCGCATGAGGTCCACGATCATGGACAGCTCGGCGTCCTCCTTGGGCGAGTTCCGCAGGGCCGCCTCGGGCCCCGGCTCGCCCTCCCGGAACGCGGCGGTGCCCTTGATGGGCTGGCTCAAGGCCCGGCCCTGCTCCAGGCGCAGGAAGCGCTCCGGGGAGACCGAGAGCAGGCGCAGCGGGCCGTGGCGGAACCAGGCCATGAACGGCGCAGGGCGCTGCTGCCAGAGCCGGAGCAGGAGATCCGGGCCCAGTTCCGCCGGAAACTCCCGGCTGAAGCGGAGGGACAGGGTGCACTGGTAGACGTCCCCGCCGCGGATGTGTTCCAGGGCGCGTTCCACCGCGGCCTCGTAGCCCGGGCGGTCCAGGGAGGCCTCCAGCGGGGCGGGCGCGGGCGGATTCCAGGCCGGGAGCGGCGGCGGACAGGCGGCCAGCCGCGCCAGCTCGCGGGCCAGCGCCGGGTCCGAACCCAGGATTTCCAGCCGTCCGCTGGAGTGCCGCCAGGAGAGCAGGGCCGCGTACTTGCGGAACAGGCCTGGAGGCAGGGCCCTGGGCTTGGCCGAGGGCACTCCGTGCAGGTCCAGGCCCAGGGGGTAGCTCAGAAATCCCAGGGCCGGACCGGGATGGGCGGCCAGGAAGGCCCGCAGCCCGGGCTTGGGGTCGGCGGGGTCCGGGACGTGCTCGGCCGTGGGGCGCAGGCCCGCGAGACAGAGGTCTTCGTCCGGCCAGCCCGCGCCGGAGAGCAGGAGGTCCGCGCCCTCGTGACGGGCCAGGTGCGCGGCCAGTCCGGCGAAGGCTCCCGGATCAAGCCAGGCCGAGGTGGCGAGCGGCAAAGGCAAGGCAGTGTTCTCCGTCTTCGGTGAGGAAGGATTCGGGGTGGAACTGGAACCCCGCCAGGGGGCGGGTGGCGTGGGCCAGGGCCATGACCACGCCGTCGGCGTTGACGGCCAGGACCTCCAGGTCCCGGCCAAGGGCCGCCGCATGCAGGGAATGGTAGCGGGCCACGGCCAGGGTCCGGTCGCCCAGGGCGATGGCCTCGGCCCGGCCATGCACGCAGTCGGGCAGGCGATCCGTGGTCCCGCCGAAATGCTCGTTGATGATCTGCATGCCCAGGCAGATCCCCAGCACGGGCACGCCGGAATCCAGGAGCGGCCCATAGGCCGGATACTCCCGGGGGTGTCCGGGCCCGGGGGAGATGGCCAGAAGATCGAAACCGCACGCCGAGGCCGGAGGATAGGGCGCCACCTCCACCCGGGCGCGGAAGGCCAGGGCCAGGAGGTGCTCCAGATTCCAGGTGAAGCTGTCGGCGTTGTCCGCGAGCAGGATGCGCATGCCTGTTCCGTGGTTGCGGAGTCCATCGGCCGGGGCGTATATTGGAGGCGCCGATGGCGCGCCCACTATCCAAGGAGACGAAGAAAATGGCAAGCAACGTGTATTTCTGGAATCTGCGGGCCGGGCTCAAGAACAACAACGAGGCCAGGATGCGCAAACTCCTGGCCGCGGCGGGCAAGGGCCTGGGCCTCGCGGCCGGGGACCTCACCGCCCTGAAGGTCCACTTCGGCGAGCAGGGGGTCACGGGATTCGTCCGGCCGCTGCTGCTCAAGCCGGTGGTCACCTGGCTCAAGGAGCAGGGCGCCAAACCCTTTTTCACCGACGCCAGCACCCTCTACGTGGGCCAGCGCGGCGAGGCCGTGTCCCACAGCCTGGTGGCCGCGGAGCACGGCTTCGACCCCCTGCTCCTGGGCGCGCCGGTGCTCATCGCCGACGGGCTCAAGGGCGCCAGCCAGGAAATGGTGCGCATCCGCGGCAAGCACGTGAAAAAGGCCTTCATCGCCGCGGACATCGCCGCGGCCGACGCCCTGGTGTCCATCAACCACGTCAAGGGCCACGAGATGGCCGGGTACGGCGGCGCGCTCAAGAACATCGGCATGGGCAGCGCCTCCAAGCAGGGCAAGATGCACCAGCACATCACCACCGGGCCCCGGCTGGACGTGGAGAAGTGCGTGGGCTGCGGGGCCTGCGCCGCGGTCTGCGCCTCCAAGGCCCTGACCATGGGGCCCAAGCGCAAGATCCGGCTCAACCTGGAGAAGTGCGTGGGCTGCGGCATGTGCTTCTCGGCCTGCAAGACCTCGGCGCTGGGCATCAACTGGCAGACCGACATCCAGGCATTCCTGGAGCGCATGATGGAGTACGCCAAGGCCGTCATCGCCACCAAGCCCAAGCCCTGCCTGCACCTGAACTTCGTGCTCAACGTCTGCCCGGACTGCGACTGCATCGGGTTCACCGACGCCCCGCTTTGCCCGGACATCGGCGTGCTGGCCTCCCAGGACCCGGTGGCCTGCGACCAGGCCTCCGTGGACCTGGTGAACGCCGCGGTGCCGCTCTGGCCCAGCCGCCTGCCCAAGGGGATCAAGCCGGGCGCCAACAAGTTCCTGGCCGTGCACCCGCACGTGCCCCAGGACATGGGCCTGGCCTATGCGGAAAAGATCGGCCTGGGGTCGCGCAAGTACAAGCTCATTGAGGTGTAGCGGGCCGCAACAAAGAGTTTTCTAGGCCGTTCAAAAGCCCCGGCCGCAAGGCGCGTGAAAAAGTCCAACCCCTCGCGTAGGTCCACTACGCGTCGGGCCTGGACTTTTTCACGGCAACGCGGCGGACGGGGAAAATTCAACTGCCTAGAGCAAGAACCGGCTCACGTCGATCTTGTACTGCGCCGGGTTGAGGCATTCCTGCACGCTCAGGCCCTGGTCCGGGTCCGGGCCGCGGCGGGCGAGGTCCAGGATCACGGCCCGCTTGGGCCGCATGCGGGCGTCGAAGACCAGGCGCACTTTGGGGTGCAGGGGCTCCTTGGGGTTGCCCTCGGCCACGACGCCGTAGTCGCCGTTGGACAGGCGCACGAAGCTGCCCACGGGATAGATGCCCAGGGCCTTGACCAGCATGTCCACGCACTCGGTGCAGAAGCCCTTGCTGCGCAGGTTGTAGAGCTGGGACAGGGCCGCGGCCGGGGGCACGGCGTGGCGGTAGACCGTGTCGCTGATGAGCGCGTCGTACACGTCCACCACCCCGATGATCTGGGAGAACAGGGAGATGTCCTGGCCCGCCAGGTGGTAGGGATAGCCCGCCCCGTCGGTGCGCTCGTGGTGCTCGAGCACGGCCCGGGCCACTTCCGGGGCCACGTCGGCGCGGTCCTTGAGCACCAGGTAGCCCTCCAGGGGATGGCGGCGCATGACCTCCATCTCGGCCTCGGAGAGCTTGCCCGGCTTGTTCAGGATGGATTCCGGGATGCGGGCCTTGCCCAGGTCGTGGAGCAGCCCGGCCAGGCCCAGCTGGGGCAGATCCTCCTCGGGAAAACCCAGGAAGCGGCCCAGGAGCATGGCCAGCACGGCCACGTTGGCGCAGTGGGCAAAGGTGTAGTCGTCCAGGCGGCGCAGCCGCACCGTGACCGCGGCGGTCTCGTTGCGGGCCAGGCTCTCGGCCATCTCCTCCATGAGCGGGGCGGCCTGGAACAGGTCCAGGGGACGGCCCGCGCGCACGGCCTCCATGATGGTCCGCACCAGGGCCACGGTGCGGCCGTAGAGCCGGGCGGCCACGGGCAGCTCGTCGCGCAGGGCCGTGAGCGGCTGGGGCACCTGGCGCTCCTCGGGCGCCAGCTCGGCCACGTCCACGGAGCGCTCCGGGTCCACCTGGACCACCCCGGCCTCGGCGGGCACATAGCGGGCCACGTCCCGGGACAGGATGAGCCGCTCCACCGCGACCAGGGGATCGTCGAAGGTGCCCGCGCCGTAGCTGACCACGAACATGCCGGGCTTGAGTTCCGAAGGCTTCAGGGTGAGCAGCATCGTGTCCCGGAATACCCCGTGTCGGGGCGTGCTGTAAACTCAAGGGCCCGGGATTCTCAAACCCCGGGCTCAGGCGAAGAAATAGCGCGAAAGATCGATGCGGTAGTCCGCGGGGTTGAGGCACTCCTCGATGCGCAGGGCCTGGCCCTCGTGCTGGGCCGTGGCCAGGTCCACCACCCGGATGGGCACCTGGCGCATCTGGGCGTCCAGGATGACCTTGACCCGGGGCCTGAGCAGGTAGGCCGGGTTGTCGTCGCAGATGATCCCGTGGCTGCCGTCGGAGAGCTTCACGAAGCTGCCCACGGGATACACGCCCATGCACTTGATGAAGTGCTCCACGGAGTTCGGGTAGAAGTCCGAGAGCCGCCACTGGTACATCATGCCCAGGGCCCGGGTGGGGGCCAGGGCGTCCTTGTACACGCGCTTGCTGGTGAGGGCGTCGTACACGTCCACCACCGAAACGATGCGGGTGAACTTGCCGATGTCCGGGCCCTTGAGGCCCTGGGGGTAGCCCCGGCCGTCGTAGCGCTCGTGGTGCTGGAGCACGGCCCGCAGGATCTCCTGGTGCAGGCCCTTCTGCTCCTGCATGATCTTGAAGCCCTCCAGGGTGTGGCCCTGCATGACCTTGAACTCGCGGTCCGAGAGCCGGCCGGGCTTGTTCAGGATGTCCTCGGGGATGCGGGCCTTGCCCACGTCGTGGAACAGCCCGGCGATGCCGAGCATGCGCAGGGCCTTCTTGGACAGCCGCAGGTGCTTGCCCAGGATCACGGCCAGCACGCTCACGTTGATGCAGTGGGTGTAGGTGTACTCGTCGAAGCGCCGGAGTTTGCAGAGGGTGGCCCCGGCGCGCTCGTTGCGGAACACGCTGGCGATGACCCCGTCCACCATGGGCACGGCCTCGCGGTAGTCCACGGGCTTGCCCTGGCGCACGGAGTCCATGAAGTTTTTGGCGTAGCCCAGGGCCTCGTTGTAGACCTTCTCCACCACGACGATCTCGTCGGTGAGCGGCACCTGGGGAGGCGGGCCCTCCTCCTCTTCCTGGGCCAGGGCGGCCTGGCGGGCCAGGGCCTTGAGGTCCAGGTTGATGGCGTCGTCGATGAAGACTTCGCTGACGCTGGGCGGGATGTACTTGGCGGCGCTGGTTTCGGAGAGCAGGGGCTTCTCGACCGAGATGAACGGGTTGGTGTACGTGCCTTCGCCGTACTTCACCACGTACATGCCGACCTTGAGTTCGGCCACCGGGATTTTGCGGATCATTTTCCCTGCCCAACCATCCGGAACATTACGAATTTCTTACCATAAAATAGTTTAGCCGTTTTCCCCGGGATTGGCAATGGCGGCCGGGCCGCCCGCCCCGAAAAGGCCCAGCTGGCGCAGCAGTTCCGGGCAGTCCTCGGCCGCGAAGTCCGGGGCCGCCAGGGACAGTTCCTCCAGGCCGATGCGGCCGCTGGCCACGGCCCCGGCCAGGGTTCCGGCCCGGCGCGCGGTCTCCACGTCCAGGGGGTGGTCCCCGACCATGAGGGCCTGCTCCGGGGCCACGCCCAGCCGTTCCAGGGCCAGGAGCAGGTGGGCCGGGTCGGGCTTGACCCTGGGGGCGTCCTCCCGGGGCAGGAACACGTCGCAGCAGGCGGCCACGTCCGGGAAGACCCGGCGCACCGCGGCCGTGCAGTTGCGGGTCACGATGGCCGTGGCCAGGCCCCGGGCCCTGAGGCCCGCCAGCACGGGCCGGGTGAACTCGAAGAGCCTGCCCTGGGCCGCGGCGTCCAGCTCCATGGCCGTGATGGTCAAAAGCCCCCGGGTGCGCAGCTGGCGGCCCAGGTCCGCGTCAAAGGCCCCGACCTCGTCCACCAGCTCGTCGAGCCATTCCAGGACGGGCTGGCCGTTGGACTCCGGCCGCTCGCCCAGGAAGGCCTCGCCCAGGGCCGCGATGCTCCGGCGCATGCGCTCGAAGTCGATGACCAGTTCGGCCAGGGTGCCGTCGAAATCAAAGACAATGGCGCGGATGGACACAGGGGTCTCCAGGGGTTCACCAGTCCACGGGCAGCCGGACCTTCTGTCCGGCCTTGTTGGAGAAGAGCACGTGGCCGTGCTCCCGGCCGTGGAGATAGAGGTCGCGGGTCACCGCCACGTCCTGGCGGCAGTATTCGGTGATCAGGTCCAGGCGGCCTTCCTTCCACCAGGCCAGGGCCATGAGCCCGTCCGCGGACTTGCCCGCGCCCAGGGTGGCCTGGGCCAGGTTGTCCAGCTTGAGGCGGTAGCCCAGGCGCTCGTGGACCTTTTCCAGCATGTCCAGGGTGGGCAGGTCGCGGAAGGCGGCGCCCGCCGCGCCCTCGAGCACGGCGTAGTCGAAGCGCCGGACATTGAAGCCGACCACCAGCTCGAAGGCCCGCAGGAACTGGGCCAGTTCGCCCACCTCCTCCTGGCGGAAGTCGCGGAAGCGCTCCTCGCCGGAGTCCCAGACCACGGCGATGCTCACGCCCATCTTGTCGGCGCGGTTCCAGCCGCCCACCTCGTCGGCGCTGAACCGGGTCTCCACGTCGAGCACGGCGAAGCGCCGGGGCAGGGGCCGGGGCAGGAGCAGGGTCTGTTCTTCGGGCACGGGCGGTTTCTCCAGGGGCGCGATTTCCGGAGGGCGGCCCTCGCGGATGCTCTGGAGTACGAAGCGGGCCGCGGCCTTGTCAATGGGCCGGTTGCCCGAGCCGCACTTGGGCGAGTGCACGCAGGACGGGCAGCCGGTCTCGCAGGGGCACTCCTCGATGATCCGCAGGGTGGCGCCGACCAGCTCCTCGGCCCGGGTGAAGGCCTCCCGCGTCAGGCCCGCGCCCCCGGGCAGGCCGTCGTAGATGAACACCGCGGCCGCGTTCACCTGGGGGTGGAAGGGCGTGGAGATGCCGCCCAGGTCGTTGCGGTCGGCCAGGACCAGCAGGGGCAGGATGCCGATGGCCGCGTGCTCCAGGGCGTGGATCCCGCCCATGAAGTGGAGGTAGCCGGATTCCGCGGCCCGGCGGATGGCGTCCGGGATCTCGAACCAGAGGCCCTCGGTCTCGAAGACCAGGGGCGGGAAGTCCAAAGGCGTGACGCCCAGGAGCTTGCCCCCGCGCACCGAGCGCTTCTCGTACCCGGTGATCTCCTCGGTGACCTTGAGCCTGCCGAAGAACACGCGGCAGCCATAGGCCGCGCCGCAGTCCAGGATTTCCAGGATCTCGGTGGATTTGTGGCCGCGCACCCGGGTGTAGTAGGCCACGCGCTCGGCCCGGGCCAGGACCCGGCCGGTCTCCAGGTCCAGGTCCGAGACCACCCAGCTCTGGCCCCGGTGGAGGTAGACCGCGCCCGGGTGGGTCTCGCGGAAGGCCCGGAACAGGTCGATGGTGCCGATCTCCACCCCGGAGTTCTGGTCCTCGATGTGCAGGCTCTTGCCCGCCCCGCGCAGGTCCAGGTCGCGGTGCGGCCGCTTGCGGCCCGGGGCCACCTCCAGGCCGTCGGCCGTGAGGAAGAGCTGGTCCGTGTCCAGGAGATGCGTGAGCCGGGCGCGCACCGGGGCCTCGGCCAGGTAGGGCTCCTTGAGCCGCAGGGACAGCTCGGCCGCGGCGCAGACCAGGTGGCGGTCCAGGATCACGGGGTTGTGCGGGTTGAGCACCGCGCATTCCGGGGGCCGGGCGAAAAAATCCTCGGGGTGGCGCATGAAGTACTGGTCCAGGGCGTCCTCGCCGGCCACCAGGACCACGGCCGAGTCGCGGGTGCTGCGGCCCACCCGGCCGCCGCGCTGGAGCGTGGCCATGACCGTGCCCGGGTAGCCCACCAGGATGCAGAGGTCCAGGCCGCCGATGTCGATGCCCAGCTCCAGGGCGCTGGTGGAGATGACCGCCAGCAGGTCGCCCGTGGACATGCGGCCCTCGATCTCCCGGCGCTCCTCGGGCAGGAAGCCCGCGCGGTAGGCGCTGATGCGCTCCTTGTACGGCCCGGAGCGCTCCGCGGCCCAGAGGGCCACCAGCTCGGTGAGCTTGCGCGACTGGCAATAGACGATGGTCCGCAGGTTCCGGGCCAGGGCCGCCTGGAGCAGCTGGATGGCGGCCTGGGCCGCGTCGTCGGCCGGGTTGAGGAAGACCACGTGGCGGCCGCCCTGGGGCGCGCCCGAGGCCGTGACCGGCTCCACGGGCAGGCCGGTGAGGGCCTGGCAGAGTTCGGCCGGGTTGCCCACCGTGGCCGAGCAGAAGACAAACGAGGGTTGGGCCCCGTACAGGGCGCAGACCCGCAAAAAGCGCCGGAACAGGCAGGCCATGTGCGCGCCGAGCACGCCCCGGTAGGTGTGCACCTCGTCCACCACCACGTGGGTCAGGCCCGCGAACAGCCCGGCCCAGGCGCCGTGGTGCGGCAGGAGCGAAAGGTGGACCATCTCGGGGTTGGTCAGGAGCACGTTGGGCGGGGTGCGCCGGATCTTGCCCCGGCGGTACGGGCTGGTGTCCCCGTCGTAGACCGCGGCCGTGGGACGGCGCTCCCGGGGCAGGGGCTCCACCAGCTCCTCGAAGGCCCGCAGCTGGTCCTGGGCCAGGGCNNGGGTCTTGCCGCTGGCCGTGGGCGTGGCCACCACCACGTGGCGTCCGGCGCGCACCAGGTCCACGGCCCGGGCCTGGTGGTCGTACAGGGCCTCGATGCCACGATCGGCGAGCAGGCCGCGCACGGCCGAGCTGAACGGCCGCACGGGCTCGGCGGTGCGGGCCGGTCCCCCGGGGAGCAGGCGGTGGTGCGCCACCTGCGGGCCCAGGCGAGGGGAGGCCAGCAGGGCGCGGACGTATTCGAGGATGTCGCTCATGGGGCAGGAGTTCCGGGGCAACCCCCCTTGTTCACAAGGGAGGCTGTCCCGGGCCCCCTTCCCTGGAAAACCTAGGCCGCGGCCAGCAGGTCCAGGCACTCCTGGGTGCAGGCCAGGCGGCAGTAGACCGCGCCCAGGGCCGCCAGAAAGGCGCCCTGGAC
>DFYP01000010.1:14516-27274 GCA_002382645.1 Desulfovibrio sp. UBA4079
TGTGGGTCATCATGCCGCAGATGATGAGCTCGCGCACCCCGGCCTCGCGGAGCAGGCCCTGGAGCGGGGTCTCCCGGAAGCTGTTGGGAAAGTGCTTGGTGACCACGGCCTCGTCCTTGCGCGGGGCCACCAGGGGGTGGAACTCCGCGCCCGGGGTGCCGGGCAGGAAAAAGGTCGAGCCCTGGCGCACGGACACGTGGCGCACGTGGAACACGGGCCAGCCCTTGGCCCGGAAGGCGAAGAGCAGGCGGGCGGCGTTGGCCCCGGCCGCGTCCGCGCCGGAAAGCTCCATGGCCCCGTCCGGGAAGTAGTCGGCCTGGATGTCCACCACGAGCAAGGCTTTCATGCGTTTCTCCGGTTCAGCGGGCCGCCGGGCCCTTGACCATGGCCCCGTCGGGCACGTCCTTGGGCACCACGGCCCCGGCCCCGACCACGGCCATTTCCCCGATGCGCACCAGGGGCAGCACGGCCGCGCCCAGGCCCACCAGGGCCTCGGCCCCGACCACGCACTCGCCGCCGAGCACCGCGCCCGGGCCGATGTGGGCGTGCGGGCCGATGACGTTGTGGTGCTCCACGATGCAGCCGGTGTTCAGGATGCAGTTCTCGCCCACGCGCGCGCCGGTGTTCACCACGGCCCGGGCGCAGACCATGCAGCCCGGCGAGAGCTGCACGTCCCGGCCGATGACCGCCGTGGGATGCACGGCCAGGGCGAAGCGCTCCCCGGCGCGTTTGAGGTCCTCGAAGATGCGGCGGCGGCGGTTGTTCTCGCCCAGGGCCACGAGCACGGCGTCGTGGGGCGTGGCCCGCAGGTCTGCGTCGTGGCCCAGCACGGGCAGGCCCAGGACGCTTTGGCCCGCCAGGCCGGGATTGGCGTCCAGGAAGCCCGCGGGGGTGACCTTCTGGCCCGCGTCGCGCATGGCCAGGAGGATGTCCGCGGCCACTTGTCCGTGGCCGCCCGCGCCGATGATGAGCACGCGCATGGTCTAGCCCTCCGTCAGACAGAGACGCACGGCCCGGATCACGTCGGCCACATCGGCGTCGGTGAGCTTGGCCGACAGGGGCAGGCTCACGGTGGTCCGGCCCAGGGCCATGGCCTGGGGCCAGTCCTCGGGCCGCCAGCCGAAGCGCTCCCGGTAGTAGGGATGCTCGGGCAGGGAAAGATAGTGCACGCCCACGCCGATGCCCTGGCGGGTCATGCGCGTGAGGAAGGCGTCCCGGGCCACGCCGCAGCGCTGTTCGTCCACCTGGATGGTGTAGAGGTGCCGGGCGTGGCGGGTGTGCGCCTCCTCGGCCGCGGGCAGGCCCAGGGGCAGGCCGGCGAAGGCCTGGTCATAGGCCGCCCAGACCGCCTGGCGGCGCAGGAGGTTCTGCTCCACCCGGGCCAGCTGGTGGATGCCGATGGCCGCCTGGAGGTCCATCATGTTGTACTTGAAGCCCGCCTCGACCACGTAATAGTGCTTGTAGCCCTCGTCGCCGAAGCGCTTCCAGGCGTCGGCCGACATGCCGTGCAGGCCCAGGACCTTGATCCGGGCCAGGCGCTCGGGGTCGCCCGAGACCACCATGCCGCCCTCGCCGGTGACCACGTTCTTGGTCACGTAGAAGCTGAAGCAGCCGAAGTCCCCGAAGGTGCCCACGTGGCGGCCGCGCCAGGTGGTCTCGATGGCGTGGGCGCAGTCCTCCACCAGGGCCAGGTTGTGCTCCTTGGCGATGGCGCACAGGGCGTCCATGTCGCAGGAGCGGCCCGCGAAGTGCACGGGAAGGATGGCCCGGGTGCGCGGGGTGATCTTGGCGCGCACCTGCTCCGGGTCGATGTTCTGGGTGAGCGGGTCCACGTCGGCCAGCACCGGGGTGCCGCCCGCGTGCAGGATGGCGTTCACCGTGGCGCAGAAGGTCAGGGGCGTGGTGATGACCTCGTCGCCGGGCTTGAGGTCCAGGGCCACCAGGGCCAGGTGCAGGGCCGCGGTGCAGGAGTTGAGCGCCGCGGCCTGGGGCGCGCCCACGTAGGCCGCGAATTCGCGTTCGAAGCGGGCCACCTTGGGCCCGGTGCCGAGCCAGCCGGATTTCAGGCTGGCGGCCACCTCGTCGAGTTCCTCCTGGCCGATGAGCGGGGAGCCGAAGACCAGGAAGCGCTCCTTGGGGCGCACGGGCATGATCAGTTTCCGTCCAGGCCCAGGGCCCTGGGATAGAGTTCGCCCTGGAAGGTCAGTTCGGCCGCGCCCTGGAGAAAGACCTTGTCCTGCTCCAGGCTCACGGTGAGGGTCTCGCCGCCGGTGGTGATGAGCTTGGCCGAGGGTTTGGAGCGGCCCAGGGACGAGGCGATGATCTGGGAGGCCGCCGCGCCCGTGCCGCAGGCATACGTCTCGGCCTCCACCCCGCGCTCGTAGGTCCGCAGGAGCAGGGTGGATTTGTCCAGGACCTGGACGAAGTTCACGTTCGTGCCCGCGGGCGCGAACCGGCCGTGGAAGCGGATCTCGCGGCCCAGCCGGGCCACGTCCGCGGCGGCGATGTCCTCCACGAAGAGCACGGTGTGGGGCACGCCCAGGACCACGAAATGCACGCGCAGGATGTCGGCGTTGATGCTCAGGTCGATGTCCAGGGTCAGGTCCGAGGGCGGGGTGAGCTGGACCTTGACCAGGCCGCTGCCCGGAAAGACCTCGGCCGCGACGGGCCCGGCGTCCGTGCCGAAGGCGTGGCGCTCCGGGGCCAGGCCGAGGGCGTGGGCCAGGCGGGCGGCGCAGCGCGAGGCGTTGCCGCACATCTCGGCCCGGGAGCCGTCGGAGTTGTAGAAGTGCCAGCGGAAGGCCAGGCCCGACCCGGCCGGGGCCTCTTCCAGGAAGAACAGGCCGTCCGCGCCCACGCCGAAGGCCTTGCGGCAGACCTTCACGGCCCAGGCGGCCATGCGCTCCACGGGCAGGCGCAGGGTGCGGTTGTCGATGATCACGAAATCGTTGCCGCAACCCTGCATCTTGAAGAACGGGACCGGGTTGTCGAAAAGTGTGCTCATGGTGCGCCTCGAAAGGACTATCCTTGGGGAAAACCGGGTTTCCGTCAAGGCTTGAGTTGGGACAGGAGCATGCCCGTGAGCATGAGCCCGCAGCCCAGCAGGGCCCGCAGGCCCAGGCTCTCGTCCAGGAACAAAACCCCGGCCAGGGCCGCGAAGACCGTTTCCAGGTTCAGGATGATGGCCGCGTGGGCCGCCTTGGCGTCGCGCTGGGCCACCACCTGGAGGGTGTAGGCCACGCCCACGGACATGAGGCCGCCGTAGAGGATCGGGCCCGTGCCGCTGAGGATGCCGGCCAGCTGCACGTCCTCCAGGATGAAGGCCGCGACGAGGCTCAGGACCGCGCAGGCCGCGAACTGGATGCTCGAGAGCCGCACGGCCTGGCCCGCGGTGAGGCCCGGGGTGAGCCAGCCGATGAACAGCACGTGCCCGGCCCAGAAAAAGGCCCCGATGAACACGAGCAGGTCTCCGTGCTCGATGGTGAAGCCCTGGGTCACGGACAGGAAGTACAGGCCCACGGCGGCCAGGACCGCGCCGATCCAGGTGAACAGGCCGGTGCGCTGGCCCAGGAACAGGCCGAGCATGGGCACCAGGACCACGTACAGGCCGGTGATGAACCCGGCCTTGGCCGCGGTGGTGGAAACCAGGCCCTGCTGCTGGAGCGTGGCCCCGGCAAAGAGCACCAGGCCCAGGAGCAGGCCGCCCCGGGTCAGGCCCAGGGGCGGGCGGCGCAGGGTCCGGCCGCGCTCTCCGCGTTCCAGGCGGCGAAACAGCGGCACCAGGGCCAGGGAGCCCAGGGCGAAGCGCACCCCGTTGTAGGTGAACGGGCCCATGTGCTCCATGCCCAGGCGCTGGGCCACAAAGGCGCAGCCCCAGATCAGGGCCGTGAGCAGGAGCAGCAGGTCGGCGACAAGGGTGCGGTTCATGGTTTCTCCCAAACGCAGGGGCCTGTTCTGCCCCTTTGTCCGGAAATGTTCAAGGACTTCGTCCCGCGGCCCCTTGGGCCCTCTTTCCGGCTTGCCTCCGTCCGTCCCGGCCTGTAATGCTCCCAGCCCATGGTCCACACCTTTGACGTGCTGGTGGCCGGGGCAGGCCCGGCCGGATCGTCCGCAGCCAGGGTCCTGGCCCGGGCCGGGCTGTCGGTCGCCCTCCTGGACCGCCGGGAATTCCCCAGGCCCAAGCTCTGCGGCGGCCTGCTCACCTGGAAGACCGGGCAGGAGCTGGAGCGGGTCTTTGGCCCCGGCGTGCTGGAGGGCGTGGTGGATTTCGAGACGCCGCGCTTCGAGATCCGGCACTGGGACCAGGTCCTGGCCGCCGGAGCCGGGCCCCAGCCCTTCCGGCTGGTGAAGCGCCGGGTCCTGGACCAGCGGCTCCTGGATCTGGCCCGGGACGCTGGCGCGCAATTCTTTCCGGGCCAGGCCGTCACCGGCTGCGACCCCTGGCAGGGGGAGCTGCGCACGGCCCAGGGCGGGATCTTCCGGGGCCGGTTCCTCATCGGCGCGGACGGGGCGGGCAGCGTCCTGCGGTCGAGCCTGTTCCCGGACAAGGCGGCCTGGCGGCGCAACCTGGCCGCGGCCCTGGAAATCTTCCTGCCGCCCGGCGCCCTGCCGGACGCCCCGGACTTTCCCCGGCTCTACGCGGGCTGCGCGCGCACGGGCTACGGCTGGGTCTTTCCCAACTCCGACGGGCACGTGGTGGGGCTCTGCGGCCTGCTGCGGGGCGACAAGGACCCGGGGGCACTCTTTAGAAAATTTCTAGACTTCCTGGGAGTGCCGGAAAAATCCCGGCCCGCCTTGCACGGCCACCCGCTGCCCTATGGGAACTGGATCGCCCGGCCGTTCGGCGGCCGGCTGCTTCTGGCCGGGGACGCGGCCGGGATCGTGGAGCCGCTCCTGGGTGAGGGAATCTTCTATGCCCTGAGTTCGGGCCGGTTGGCAGCCCAGGCCGTGCTGGGCGAGGCCAAGGGCGGCGCAGTGGCCGGCCCGGCCTATGCCGGGGCCCTGGCCCGAAACATCCTGCCCGAGCTGCGGGCCGCCAACCGGCTGCGCTGGGTTCTGTTCGGGCTGCTGCGCTGGCCCGGCCCCCGGGGCCTGGCCGGGCTGCTGCGGCTCCTCCAGAATCCCCTGGCCCAGGCCGTGCACGGCCTGCGGTCCTACGGCCTGCTCCAGCCCAAGCGCTGGGACTAGTCCTTGCGGCAGTGGGCCACCAGGGGCTCGAACTGGCCGGACTGGGGCAAATAGCTCAAGAGCTCCCCGCGCTCCAGGTCAAAGTACCAGCCGTGCAGGAGCAGGTTGCCCGCCTCCACGCGTTCGCGGACCCAGGGAAAGGTGAGCAGGTTCTCCAGGGAGACCAGGATGGCGGCCTGTTCGCAGGCCCGCTCCTGGAGGTGCGGGGGCTTGTCCGGCAGCGCGCCCAGGACCTGCTCCCGGGCCCGTTCGCCGATGGCGATCCAGCGCGGCAGGTATTCCCCGGCCTGGGCACAGTCCTGGCGCATGAGCGCCTGGATGCCGCCGCAGCTGCTGTGGCCCATGACGATGACGTGCTCCACCCGGAGCACGCGCACGGCGTACTCCAGGGCCGCGCTCACGCCGTGGTGGCTGGAGTCGGACTCGTGCGGCGGCACCAGGTTGGCCACGTTGCGCACCACGAACAGGTCCCCGGGCGCGCAGTCCATGAGGATGGCCGGGTCCACCCGGGAATCGCTGCAGCCGATGACCAGGGCCCGCGGGTTCTGGCCCGAGCGCAGGCGCTCGAACTCGTCCGCGCCGCCGCAGAAGTAGCTGTCCTGGAAGCGCTTGAACCCGTGGATGAACTTGGCGATGTCGCGCATCAGCCCTCCAGCACCGCTCCCTGGGCCGCGGAACTGACCCGCTCGGCGTAGCGCCGCAGGAACGGCGAGGTGATGGGCCGCGTCTTGGGCTTCCAGGCCGCCCGGCGCTTGTCCAGCTCGGCTGCGTCCACGAGCAGCTCCAGGCTGCGGCCCGGGATGTCGATGCGGATCTTGTCGCCGTCCCGCACCAGGCCGATGGGCCCGCCCGAGGCCGCCTCGGGCGAGACATGGCCGATGGCCGCCCCGCGCGTGCCGCCGGAGAACCGGCCGTCGGTGATCAGGGCCACGTCCGAGCCCAGGCCCATGCCCGCGATGGCCGAGGTGGGCGTGAGCATCTCGCGCATGCCCGGCCCGCCGCGCGGGCCCTCGTAGCGGATGACCACCACGTCGTTCTTGGTGATCTTGCCGCCCAGGATCGCGGCCACGGCTTCCTCCTCGGAATCGAACGGCCGGGCCGTGCCGGTGCGCTGCATCATCTCCGGGGCCACGGCGGCCTGCTTCACCACGCAGCCCTGGGGCGCGATGTTGCCGAACAGGATGGCGATGCCGCCCTCCGCGGAATAGGGCTTGTCCAGGGGCCGGATCACGTCCGCGTCGAGCACCCGGACCTTGAGGTCCGCGAGGTTCTCGGCCACGGTCTTGCCCGTGGCGGTGAGCGCGCCGCCGTCCGCGAACCCGCCGCGCACGAGCTCCGAGAGCACGGCCTGGATGCCCCCGGCCGCGTCCAGGTCCTCGATGTGGTGGTGCCCCGAGGGCGAGAGCTTGCACAGGTTCGGGGTCTTCTTGCTGATCTCGTCGAACAGGGCCAGGTCCACGGTGAGCCCGGCCTCGCGGAACACCGCGGGCAGGTGGAGCACGGTGTTGGTGGACCCGCCCAAGGCCATGTCCAGGGCCACGGCGTTGCGCGCGCTCTTCCCGGTGACGATGTCCCGGGGCTTGAGGTCCTTTTGCAGCAGCTCCATGACCTGCTCGCCCGCGGTCTTGGCCAGGCGCGTGCGCGCGGCGAGCACCGCCGGGATGGTGCCGTTGCCGGGCAGGGCCAGGCCCATGCCCTCGGCCAGGCAGTTCATGGTGTTGGCCGTGAACATGCCCGCGCAGGAGCCGCAGGTGGGGCAGGCGCAGGCCTCCATCTCGGCCAGGCCGTCCTGGTCCAGCGTCCCGGCCTTGACCCGGCCCACGGCCTCGAAGACCGTGATGAGGTCCGCGCCCTTCTTCTGGAACCGGCCGGCCAGCATGGGCCCGCCGGACACGAGCAGGGCCGGGATGTTCAGCCGGAGCATGGCCATGAGCATGCCCGGGATGATCTTGTCGCAGCTGGCCACGCAGACCAGGGCGTCGAAGGGATGCGCCGTGGCCATGATCTCGATGGAGTCCGCGATGATCTCGCGGCTGGGCAGGCTGAACTTCATGCCCTCGTGGTTCATGGCCAGGCCGTCGCACACGCCGATGGCCGGGAACTCCATGGGCGTGCCCCCGGCCGAGCGGACCCCGTCCTTGACCGCCTGGGTCAGCTGGCGCAGGTGCACGTGGCCGGGAATGACCTCGTTGAAGGCGTTGCACACGCCGATGAGCGGGCGGTCCACCTCCCGGCGGGTCAGGCCCATGGCCTGGAGCAGGGAGCGGTGCGGGGCCTTTTCCAGTCCTCCGGTCATCTTCTTGCTGCGCATGGGATGCTCCTTATGGGGCCGGGAACGCTGGCGCGTTCCGGGTTCGTCTATTTGCGCACGGCCACGAAGCTGCTCACCAGGCCCACGCCCGTGACCACGGCGCAGAGCAGCACGGCCTGGCCCGCGGGCAGGTAGTCGATGCGCAGGAACAGCGGCGGGAAGTTCAGGGCGTCCTTGAGGGCCATCTGGGCCAGCTTGAGCCCGCCCAGGGCCAGGACGCTGCCCAAAAGCCCCTGCACGGCGCCGCCGGTGAGCAGCGGCCAGCGGATGTACCAGGGCCGCGCGCCCACCAGGGAGAGGATCTCCACCTCGTCCAGCCGGGTGAGCAGCGAGAGGCGGATGGTGTTGGAGACCACCAGGGCCACGATCAGGGCCAGAAAGCCGATGACCGGCCAGACCACGGCCCGGGTCAGGGCGATCCAGCCCTTGGCCAGGTCCATCTGCAAGGGATTGAAGTGGACCTTGTCCACGTGGTCCATGTTCTTGAGCCGGGCCAGCAGGGCCAGGTTCCAGCCTTCGGCCAGCTTGTCCGCGGGCAGGGCGAAGGACAGGGTGGCGGAATAGGGCAGGGGGTTCTGGCCCTCGAGCCAGCCGAAGTCCCCGGCCTCGCCCAGGGCCCCGGCCAGGTCGGCCAGGGCGCGCTTGGGCGTGTAGGTGTCCATGGTCTTGAGCCCGTCCAGCCGCTTGATCTCCTCCCACTGCTTTTCCACCACGGCCTCGGGCGCGCCGGGCTTCCAGTAGACCTGGAACTGGACCTGGCCGCGGTTGCGCAAGAGCTCCTGGTTCACGTTGAACACGAGCATGAGGAACAGCCCGGCCAACAGCGTCACCAGGGTCACGGCCGCCAGGGTGAAGACCTGGGCCCAGGGGTGCAGGGCCATGTCGCGCAGGCCGCGCAGGGTCAGGCGCAGGACGCTTCCGATCATGGCGCGTCCTCCACGGCCGCCTCGGCGGGCGGCTCGGCCGGGCAGACCGCGTCCTTGTCCGCGTCCACGGCGCAGCCGTCCTCCAGGTGCAGGATGCGCGCGCCCGGGACCATGTCCAGGATCTCCCGGTTGTGCGTGGCCATGATCACCGAGGCCCCGTAGGAATGGAACTGGCGGAAGATGCTCATGAGGTGCGTGGTCAGGTCCTGGTCCAGGTTGCCGGTGGGCTCGTCGGCCAGGATCAGGCTCGGGTTGGTGACCATGGAGCGGGCGATGGCCACGCGCTGCTGTTCGCCGCCCGAGAGCTTGTCGCAGGTGGAATAGGCCTTGGGCTCCAGGCCCAGGGCCCGGATCACGGCGCGCACCCGGCGGTCCAGGAGGTGCCGGGCCATGCCGCGGACCTCCAGGGCCAGGGCCACGTTGTCGTAGACCGTGCGCCGGGGCAGGATCTTGAAGTCCTGGAAGACCACCCCGATGCGGCGGCGCAGGTCCGGCACCCGGGACTTGGGCAGGCGGCTCAGCTCGAAGCCGCAGACCGAGAGCCGGCCCCGGGTCACGGGCAGGGCGGCGTAGAGCAGGCGCAACAGGGTGGTCTTGCCCGCGCCGGAATGGCCCGTGAGAAAGAGGAACTCGCCCTTGCCCAGCGAGAAGGAGATGTCCTTGAGGGCCCACTGGGAGCCGAAGGAATAGGACAGGTGTCTGGCCTCGACCATGTGCCAGGGTTTCTAGCGCGGCCGAGCGGGTTTGTAAAATCCGTCAGCCCAGGTGCGCCAGGTAGCCGTACATGACCCAGAAGTGGGCGATGCTTCCGCCCAGGACGAACAGGTGGAAGATCTCATGGAAGCCGAGGATTCCGGGCCAGGGGTCGGGCCGCTTGAGCGCGTAGACCACCCCGCCCAGGGAATAGGACAGCCCGCCCGCGGCCAGCCAGGCCAGGGCGCCGAGCGGCATGGTCTGGACCATGGGCCAGACCGCGATGAGGCAGAGCCAGCCCATGACCAGGTAGATGCCCGTGGACAGCCAGCGCGGGGCGTGCAGCCAGAGGAGCTTCATGGTGATGCCCGCGAACGCCAGGCCCCAGATGACCCCGAACAGGGACCAGCCCCAGGGCCCGCGCAGGGGAATGAGGCAGATGGGCGTGTAGGTGGCCGCGATGAGCACGAAGATCATGGCGTGGTCCAGGCGGCGCAGGCGGCGCACCCCGGCCTCGGACAGGGGCAGCCAGTGGTACAGGGTGCTGGCCGTGTAGAGCAGGATCAGGCCCGCGCCGAACAGGGAGAAGGTCACCAGGTGCCAGGGCTTCACCGGGGCCGCGGCCTTGAGGATGAGCAGCACCAGGCCGAGCACCGAGAGCCCGGCCCCGATGCAGTGGGTCAGCCCGTTCATGGGGTCGCGGAGGATTTTCGTGCGGGTCATATTTCCTAATATAAGCCACGGACCAGCCAAAGGGAAGCGCCCCGCGGGTGCGGGGCGCTTCGAGGAGGGGGGTTGGTATGGACCGCTGTGACCGTTCGCTGGCAGGATCGGCTCCGGGTTCCGCCCATGGCGGCTGCGGCGTTCCGTCCCTGTCGCCCTGAAGAGAGCAAGGCCGATGCCAAAGTGGCAACATGCTGAAACCATAGCGAAATTTATTTTTCCTGTGCAGCCCAGGCCTGCGCGGGCCGCGAAAATTTGCACACGGTTCCGCAAAATTTCACACATCCTCCCGCAGCGCCCGGCGGCCTGTCTGGCGTTTTGACCCGTCTCGGGCTACAAGGCCGCCATGAGCGAGAACTCCGTGGCGCGGTTGCGCATCACCTGTCCGGACCGGCCCGGCATCGTGGCCTCGGTCACCAACTTCCTCTATTCCCACAGCGTGAACATCACGGCCCTGGACCAGTATTCCACGGACCCCGAGGGCGGCACCTTCTTCATGCGCCTGGAGTTCCAGACCCCGCGCCTGGACGTGACCCGCCCGGCCCTGGAGGCGGCCTTTGCCGAGGTCGTGGCCCAGCGTTTCGCCATGGACTGGCGCATCAGCTATTCCAGCGACCCCAAGAACGTGGCCCTGCTCGTGTCCAGCCAGGAGCACTGCCTCCTGGAGCTGCTCTGGCGCTGGTCCCGGGGCGAGCTCGACTGCAAGGTGGGCCTGGTCATCAGCAACCACCCCGTGCTCCGTGAGCAGGTGGAGGCCTTTGGCGTGCCCTTCCACTACCTGCCCGGCAACGGCGACAAGGCCGGAACCGAGGCCCGCATGCTCGAGCTGCTCGAGGGCAAGGCCGACCTGCTCGTGCTGGCGCGCTACATGCAGATCCTCAGCAGCGACTTCGTGAGCCGCTGGCCCGAGTCCATCATCAACATCCACCACTCCTTTCTGCCCGCGTTCGTGGGCGCGGACCCGTACGGCCAGGCCCGCGAGCGCGGGGTCAAGGTCATCGGGGCCACGGCTCATTATGTCACCGAGGAACTGGACGGCGGCCCGATCATCGAGCAGGATGTGGCCAGGGTGAGCCACCGCCATCACGTGGCCGACCTCAAGGACCTGGGCCGCGATCTGGAGCGCCAGGTCCTGGCCCGGGCCGTGCGCTGGCACCTGGAGGACCGGATCATCGTGCACCAGAACAAGACCGTGGTGTTTGCATGAAATTCCTGGCCGCGTTCTTCTTCCTTCTGCTGGCCGCGCCGCCTTCGGCCGCGGCCGAGGAGTGGCGCGCCGTGGCCGAGAACGGGGTGGCGGGCCAGGACCAGGTGCGCGAGGAGCTCCAGGCCGTGACGCCCTCGCCGGACCCGGCCTGGGCCTGGCTCATCGAGCAGCTGGCCGCCGACGGCCTGGACCGGAAGCAGCTGGAGGCGCTCTTTTCCCGGCCCGAGGTGCGCTTCGACCCGGCCAGCATGGGCAAGAAGCTGCGCACTCTGTACAAGACCAAGTATTTGCCGCGCACGGCCCCGCCGGCCGGACCGGCCAAGAGCATCTGGGAGACCTGGCTCACGCCCGAGCACCGGGCCGAGATCGCGGCCTTCATGAAGACCAACGCCAAGGCCCTGGCCGAGGCCGAGAAGCGCTACGGCCTGCCCCGTCAGGTGGTCACGGCCATCCTCACGGTGGAGACCAAGCTCGGCAAGTACTGCGGCGAGCGCCCGGCGCTCACCGTGCTGGCGAGCATGGCGGCCACCCGGGACTACGAGGTGGTGGCGGGCTATCTCGAGGAGTTCTCGCCCACGGCATCCCAGCTGGACTGGCTCAAGATGCGCCAGGAACAGAAGGCCGACTGGGCCTACGAGGAGCTCAAGGCCTTCCTGGAGCACTCCTGGGCCAACCGCGTGGACCCGGTGGTGGTGCCGGGGTCCATCTACGGGGCCATCGGCCTGTGCCAGTTCATGCCCACCAACGTGCTCAAGCTCGGGGTGGACGGCGACCGCGACGGCAAGATCGACCTGTTCGACCCGGCCGACGCCATCCACAGCACGGCCAACTACCTGAAGAACGCGGGCTGGCGCAAAGGCCTGAACCACAAGGGCCAGATCCGGGTGATCATGCGCTACAACCACGACATCAACTACGCCGGAACCGTGCTGGCCATCGCCAAGCGCATCTAGGGCGGCCCCGCCGCGTTCCGGAACAACGAAAAAAAGCCCCGCGCAAGCGGGGCTTTTCATTGGGCCAGGGGGGGCGGGCTAGATATTCGTCTTCTTGGTCTTGGACTTCTTGGTGCTCTTCTTGGTGCTGGCGGCCTTCTTGGTGGTCTTTTTCTTGGTGCTCTTCTTGGTGCTCTGGGACGTGGCGGTCATGTCACTGGCCGTGTCCATGCTGGTCTGGGCCAGGGCCGGAACGGCCAGAGCCAACGACAGGGCCAGGGCCGCCGCCAGCAGCGATTTGAAACGGATCATGGATGCGCCTCCTTGTGGTATTCGGGGCGCGGCGGAACCATTCCCGCCTGCGTCCGTGCAACGTTGCGCGCGCCCGGTCTAGCACCGGGACATTGCGGCATGATTGCCGGGCAGGGGGGTTTTCCTTAAAAAAAGGAAAGGCTTCGCCAGGGCGAAGCCTTTCTTCTGCCGGGCCGCGAGGCCCTACTTGTTCTTCTTCTTGGGCTTGGCGGGCTTGTCGTCCTTGTCCGGCTTGCCCTTGTCACCCTTGTCGCCCTTGTCGTGCTTTCCCTTGCCCCCCTTGTCCCCCTTGTCCTTGCCGCCCTTGTCGCTCTTGTCCGGCTTGCCCTTTTCCTCGGTCTTGCGGACCTTTTCCTGGGCCTTTTCCTCGGTGCGGACCATCTTTTCCTGGCCCTGCTCCACGGCCTGGTCGTGGCCCTTGCCGGCCTGGGTCTGGACCTGCTCCTCGGTGCGGACCATCTTTTCCT
>DFYP01000010.1:27343-27535 GCA_002382645.1 Desulfovibrio sp. UBA4079
CACAGGATGTTGGGACAGCTCACCGGCCCGGGCCGGGCCCGCCGGGGCGGGGACCCGAGAAGGGCTGTCCCGGGGTCCCGCGCTCCGGGCCGCGGGGATGGTTGTCGGCGTGCTGCGGGCCGGGACCGTCGTGCTGCGCGGCCGGGGGCTGGCTGTGGTTCGGACCCGGGTGCGGGCCGCCGTGGCGGGGTC
>DFYP01000204.1 GCA_002382645.1 Desulfovibrio sp. UBA4079
CTCCGCGGCCCAGCCGCAGCGGGCCGCCGTGGCCGCCGAGCACCGGGGGGCGTGGTTCTACGTGGACGACACCGACACCCGCTCCAAGGCGCTCATGATGCTCCTGGGCAGCCTGTACGCCCTCCAGTCCGGGGATGTGGAATCCATGTCCCCGCTCCTGACCATCCCCGTCAACTGAAGGAGGTCCTTATGCCGGTCCGTTGCCTGGTTTTGCTGCTCGCCCTGGTGCTGATCCCGGCGGGCCCCGCCGTGGCGATGGAGCCCCTGGACAAGGCCCTGGCGGCCCTCAACGAGAACGCCGACCTGCTGCGGAAGGAGCTGGGCGTGCCGGGCGTGGCCGTGGCCGTGGTCCAGGGCGACAAGGTGGTCTTCAAGAAGTGCTGGGGCCTGCGCAACGCCGGGGCCGCTGACCTGGTGGACCCGGACACGGTGTTCCAGATCGCCTCCATCTCCAAGTCCTTCACCACCACCCTGGCGGCCATGGAGATGGCGGCCGGGCGGCTCTCGCCCAAGGACAAGGTCGTCAGCTACCGGCCCAGCTTCAAGCTGTACGATCCCTGGGTCACCAAGGAATTCATGGTCGAGGACCTCATGGCCCAGCGTTCGGGCCTGGCCCCCTGCGCGGGCGACTACCAGCTCCTGTTCGGCAAGGCGCGCAACGAGGTCTCGGACGCGCTCCAGTACATCCCGCCGGTCGCCTCGTTCCGCTCGGCGTACGCCTACCAGAACGTGCCCTTCATCGAGACCGGATACATCGTGGAGCAGACCTCGAAGCAGACCTGGGAACAGAACCTGTACA
Organism: Desulfovibrio sp. UBA4079; assembly: GCA_002382645.1. Lineage (GTDB taxonomy): Bacteria > Desulfobacterota > Desulfovibrionia > Desulfovibrionales > Desulfovibrionaceae > Aminidesulfovibrio. The sequence continues at coordinate 800 of DFYP01000204.1, forward strand.
CGCGGCTGTTCGCGCCCCTGGGCATGACGAGCGCCAGCGCCGACCTCAAGGGCTTCCTGGGCAGCAAGGACCGCGCGGCCCTGCACCAGGTCCAGCACGGCAAGCTCGTGGCCCTGGCCGACGACTGGCCCTGGATGGGCGTGGCCTACATCGTGGGCCCGGCGGGCGGGATCAACGCCAGCCTCAACGACATGATCCCCTATCTCACCATGCACATGAACCACGGCAAGTACAACGGCGCGCAGGTGGTGGACGCCGGCAGGCTGGACGACCTGCACCGGCCGCGCACCCCCCTGGGCGGCGGCATCCTGGGCCGCCAGGCCTTCTACTGCCAGGGCTTCCTCTGGGAGGAGTGCAACGGCTACACCCTGGTCTGGCACAACGGCGGCAGCCCGGGGCACAAGAGCATCCTGATCTTCGACCCGGACGCCAGGCTGGGCATGGTGGTCCTCTCCAACCTTCTGGAGACGCAGCTGCCCGAGTACCTGGCCGCCATCCTGTTCCGCATCTATCACAACCAGCAGCCCCCCGCGGCCCTGGTCCAGGATCTGCACACCCGGGCCCTGGCCTCGCGCCAGACCGCGCCCGAGCCGGCGCTCCAGGCGAACGCCAAGCCGTCGCGCCCCCTGGCGGACTATGTGGGGGAATACACGAGCCCGGTGTACGGAACCCTGCACGTGACCCTGGACAGCGGCACGCTGATGGTCGCCCTGGGCCGCGTTCCGGTCCGCTTCCCGCTGGTCTCCACGGGCGCCGCGGACACCTTTTACCTGGAACTGCCCTTTGTGGACGACGACGCCTCCGGCAACGTGACGTTCTACGCCGACCGGAACGCCAAGGTGCAGAGCGCGGTGCTGGAGAAGTTCCGGGAGAACGGGCCCCCGCTGTTCACCCGGAACTGAGCCTCACTCGAAGGTGAACTCGGGCCAGCGGACCATGCGCTCCTTGAGGTTGATGGTCCGGCCCGAGAGCGTGAAGGTGCCGTCGCCGTTGTGGTGCAGGGTGCGCCGCTCTTTGCGCGCGGGATTCACCCAGGCCCGGACCACGTCGAAGAGGAAGAAGAAGTGCTCCTCCACCAGGCGGTCGTCGCAGACGCGGCACTCCAGGTTGTACAAACACTGGCCGATCAAGGGCGGGGCCACCAGCCCGGCGGGCAGGGCGGTCAACCGGAAGCGCTGGAACTTGTCCACGTCCGCGCCCGAGCAGTTGCCGATGTCCATGACCTTTTCGGCCAGGTCCGCGCCGGGCACGGCGATGACGCACTCGCCCGAGGAGAGCAGGGCCTCGTAGCTGTGGTTCCAGGGCCCCAGGCCCAGGCCCACCCGGGGCGGGTCGGGCAGGAGCACGACGTGCGAGCTGGCGGTCATGACGTTGGCCTTGCCGTCCCGGAACGTGCTCACCAGGATCACGGGCCCGGGCTCCAGGCAGCGGTACACGCGGTTCAGGGCCAGGCGCTTGAGGGCGCCGCGCTTGGATCGTGTCGCCATGCTACTCCTCCTTGATGACCCGGCCGCCCACCACGAACGAGATGCCCTGGGAATTGGCCGTGCCGATCATGACCGCCTCCACCACGGGCGGAATCATGGCCTGGGCCGCCTTCCAGCGCACCAGGAACTTGGCGCCCGAGCCGCCGGAACTGTCCTTCTCGCCCACCAGGAACTCGCGCGTGGCCAGGGGCGGCACGGTCACGGCCTTGTCCAGGTAGCGGCGCACGAGCTTGCCGTCGGTGTCGTGGTAGTCCACGCTCACCAGCTCCAGGGCGCGATCCGGGTCGGCGTTGCGCACCGAGAGCGTGGCCGAGAGGTCGAAGGGCCGGTCGCGCAGGCCCTGGTACACGTGGGAATAGAGCGGCACGTAGATGGTCTGGCCCGTGCTCGGGCGCTGGCAGGCGCCGGGCCCAAGACCGCCGCCCGGGCCCATGCCGGGGCCCATGCCGGGACCATTGCCGGGCCGGCCGAAATTCTGGGCCAGGGCCGGGATGGCCGCCGCGAGCATCAAGGCCAGGAGCGCAACGACAAGGCGTTTCATGACAGCCTCCGTGATCCGCCCGGCTTGCGGCCCGGCGGGCTTGCGGCTAGAGTGGCCGCGAGGTGAACATGACCCTGCACAAGGACCTGCTCGAAATCCTGGCCTGCCCGGCCTGCAAGGGCGGCCTGACCCTCCTGCCCAAGGAGGACGGCCTGCTCTGCGAGAAATGCGGCCTGGTCTATCCCATCGAGGACGGCATCCCGGTGATGCTCACGGACCAGGCGGTGTCCCGGTCCAAATGGACCGGCTCCAAGCCGTAGCAGGCCGTTGAAAAATCCGCGATGGCTGCGTTGCCTCAAAAAACGCACATCCTCGCGTATTGGCCATACGCGTCGGCCGTGCGTTTTTCTCGCGCCTGGCCCTCGCGTTTTTTGAACGGCCTGCGCAGCGCTCTCAACGGCCCGGAGCCGCCCGGCGCCAACGCTCGGCCAAGCCCAGCGCCTCGCCCCGCACCTTCTCGTCCAGATTGCGGTTGAGCTGCTCCAGGGCCAGCCGGGCCTCCTCCTGGCCGCGTTCCGCAGCCAGGGTGAACCACATGTAGGCCTCGGCCAGATCCTGGGGCGCCAGCCTGCCGCCCGCGAAAATCCTGCCCAGTTCGTACATGGCCTTGGGGTCGCCCTGCTCGGCCGCGGCCCGGAACCAGTGTCCCGCGCGGGCCCCGTCCCGGGCCACGCCCTCGCCCGAAAGATAGAGCCCGGCCAGGAGGGTCTGGGCCTCGGCCTGGCCCTGGGCCGCGGCCTGCTCCAGCCACTTGGCCGCCTCGGCCGGGTCCGGCTCCGCGCCCTTGCCCGCCAGATAGACGCGCCCCAGCTCCAGCTGGGCCAGGGCATGGCCCTGCCTGGCCGCGGCGAACAGCCAGCGCAAGGCCTCCCAGGGCTCGTCGCCCGGCACCCCGCGGCCCTGCTCGTACATCCGGGCCAGCTCGTACTGGGCCGAGGCCAGGCCCTGGTCCGCGGCCAGCCGTATCCAGCGCGCGGCCTCCGCGTCGCTCTGCTCCACGCCCTGGCCCCGGAGGTAGAGCAGGCCCAGGGCGCAGCGGGCCCGGGCGTCGCCAGCCCCGGCGCGCTCGATGAGGGCCTGGGGGGTCAGGGGTTTTTCCTCCGCGCCCCGCGAACAGCCGCAGACCAGGAGCGCGGCCAGGACAGCGGCCAGAATCCGGAATCTCATGACCCCACCCTACCCCAAGCCTTTCCAGGGGGAAAGGGTCCCTTCGGGACGTTCACGAAAAGGCGGGGCGCAGGACGCGGCCTGTCACATCTTTTCAGGACAGAAAAAATGGACCGCCGAGCGCAGCGACGGCGGCCCGAAGGGCGGGGCGCAGGACGCGCCCCGTCAAGATGCTATTCCCGCGTTTTTGGCCCCCATTTTCCCGCCCTTTTCCGCAGCCCTGAAAACCCGGGCTTAGGCTCGTTCCAGCGGGCGAGGATGGTCCTCCCACCCCGCACGCGACGGCGTGGCCGTCCACAATCCCGGCTGCCCGGCCGAGGCCCTCGCGATCCCCAGGGACACCCGCGAGCCCCTGGCCGGAGACCCGCCGCCATCGCAACCGCAGAGGAGGAAACATGTCCCTGCTCATCGAAAACAGCTTCGTGAACCAGTACGTGCAGGAGGTCCACGCCGCCTACCAGCAGCGCGGCTCCAAGCTGCGCAACTGCGTGCGGCTCCAGACCGGCGTGGTCGGCGGCACGGCCGTGTTCCAGAAGAACGGCAAGGGCGCTGCCGGCCGCAAGACCCGCCACGGCAACGTGCCGGTGATGAACGTGGCCCACTCCACCGTGTCCTGCGCCCTGGAGGACTGGTACGGCGCGGACTACGTGGACCGGCTCGACGAGCTCAAGGTCAAGCAGGACGAGCGCGCCGTGGTGGCCAATGCCGGGGCCTGGGCCCTGGGCCGCAAGATCGACGAGCTCCTGCTCGGCCGCATGGCCGAGACCGAGAACGCCGTGGCCGTGGGCACCACGGGCCTGACCAAGGACAAGATCCTGGAGGCCTTTGCCCGGCTCAACACCGCGGACGTGCCCGACGACGGCCAGCGCTTCGCGGCCGTGGGCGCGCGCCAGTGGAACGAGCTCCTGGACATCTCGGAGTTCAAGAGCGCGGACTACGCCGGGGACCGCTTCCCCTGGCTCCAGGGCGCGGAGTCCCGGGTCTGGCTGGGCATCACCTGGCTGTTCCACTCGGGCCTGCCCCTGTCCGGGGGGGCGCGCACCTGCTTTGTCTGGCACCGCAGCGCCGTGGGCCTGGCCGAGGCCCAGGAGATCAAGTGCCACATCGACTGGGTGCCGGAAAAGGCCGCCCACCTCGTGGACCACATGCTCTCGGCCGGGGCCTGCCTCATCGACGCCGAGGGCGTGGTGAGCGTGGCCTGCCTGGACGAGGAGCCGGCCGAATAGGCCAGGAGGACGACAATGAGCTACGATTCCAAGATGATGCGCCTCATGGGCGGGGTCCCGGGCCAGCAGGTCTTCTGCTACCGCAGCGCGGACGCCGCGGGCACGGTTTTGGTCCCGGGCTACTTCGACCCGGCTGTGGAGGACTACAACCTGAGCGCCGGGGACCTCATCCTGGCCGTGCTCGGGGCGGACGGGGCCCAGGTCCCGGCGATCTACGCGGCCCGGGTGGCCTCGGGCGCGGTGACCCTGGGCCAGGTGGCCTGATCCTGCAACCATCCAGCGGGGCCGGGCAACCGGCCCCTTTTCCCGGAGGCCCCCATGGCCGTGAGCGTCATCGAGATCTGCAACAACGCCCTCTTGGACCTGGGCGAGGACACGATCATGAGCCTGACCGACGAGACCAAGGCGGCCCGGCTCTGCAACCAGCGCTGGCCCGGCGTGCGCGACGCGGTGCTGCGGACCCACCCCTGGAACTGCTGCGCGGCCCAGGCCGTGCTGGCCGCGGCCTCCGAGGCCCCGTCCTGGCGCTGGAGCGCGGCCTATCCCCTGCCTGTGGACTGTCTGCGGGTCCTGGCCGTGGCCGGGCCCGACGGCCGGGACGTGGAGGCCTGGGAAGTGGCGGGNNCCCCGCTGCTCCTGTCCTACGTGCGCCGGGAGGCCGATCCCCAGCGCTACGACGCCCTGCTCTGCGAGACCTTGTCGGCCCGGCTCTCGGCCGTGCTGGCCTATCCCTTGAGCGGGTCCGCCACCCTGGCCCAGAACTGCTGGCAGAGCTACGAGAAGAAGCTGCTGGAGGCCCGCGGCGCGGACGCCCGCGAGGGCACGCCCCCGGCCCAGGCCCCGGCCTCCTGGCTGTTGGCCAAACTGGGGGGCGCGGGCCGCTGAAAAAACAACGGCTGCCGCGTTGCCGCAAAAAAATCACCCCCTCGCGTATGTCCTGATACGCGTCGGGCGTGATTTTTTCTTGCGCCTTGCCGCCGTGTTTTTTGAGCGGCCCGCGTTCCTCTGCATGGAAAAAAGGACCTGGACCGCGGCAACGCCGCCTGCGGGGATTTTTCAACGGCCTGTCACTCGGCGATCAGATCCCCTCTCCAGAACCCCAACAACACCGCAATGGAGAGGGCGCAGAAGAGCGTGGCCGTGCCGTAGATCATGAGGCTCACGGGCAGCCAGACCAGGACCAGGATGACCAGGTTGCCGAACTGCTCCATCATGGTGACGCCGTGGCCCTCGCCCAGGAAGGTGAAGGACGAGGCCAGGAACAGGGCGTGGGCCAGGAGCCCGGCCGCCAGCCCCACGAGCGCGGCCCGGGCAAAGGTCAGGCCCTCGCCCCGGGCAAAGGCCTTCCACCCGGCCAGGACCATGGCCGCGAACCAGCTCGCGCCCGCGCAGAACACGGCGAAGCGGTCGGCCAGCAAGTCCCCGGACAGGACCACGGCCACCCCGCCCAGGCCGTGCGCCAGGGCGGCCACGAACCACGGAGGCAAGGGATTCTGGGTCATGCCCAAGAATACCACGGAGGCGGCATCAGGACAAGGGAGGGGCGGGAATTTTGCGAACAGGAAGCCCGGTTCAGCGCGGCAGCAGGAGCAGCCCCGGCAGCGCGGCCTGGAACGCGGAAAGCACGCCCATGACGAACAGGCCCAGGTACAGGAGCAGGGCCGCGCCGCCCGTGACCAGGGACAGGCCCCCGGCCCGGCGCAGGTGCCCGATGCGCTCCGCAGGCTCCAGGCCCAGGGCCCGGGCCTTGGCCACCCGGCTCAGGGCGTGGCGCACGTACCAGTGGTCCGCGAACGCGGGAAAGACCAGGGAGATGACCAGGGCGGCGTTCCCGGCCCAGGGCACGGAAACATGCGCGGCCAGGGGCGGCAGGCTGAAGAGCGCGCCCAGCAGGAACATCTTGCGGCAGAAGAACCAGGGAAAGTTGTAGCAGAACGCGGCCCAGTTCCAGGAGACCAGGATCCGGCCCGGCCCGGCCGCGCGCAGCTTCTCGTAGCTCGCCAGGTAGCGCTCCGCATTGCGGCCGAAAAAGGCCGCCAGATCGGCGCGCACCGCGTCCTGGTCCGGGCTCCGCAGGAGTTCGTGGATGGGGATTTCCGCCATGCCCCAGCCTAGCCCAGGCCAGGACCAGGGGCAACGGCCCGGCAGACCGTTGAAAACGTCATTCCCGCAGGCCGTTCAAAAAACGCGGGGGCCAGGCGCGAAAAAAACGCACGGCCGACGCGTATCCCCAATACGCGAGGGTGTGCGTTTTTCGAGGCAACGCAGCCATCGCGGATTTTTCAACGGCCTGCCGCGGGCTTCCTGTTGGTGAGCCAGACCCCGCAGAGCACCAGGACCGCGCCCGTGACCAGCGACAGGCCGATGGGCTCGTCCAGGATGGCCCAGCCCAGGAACACGGCGAACACGGGCACCAGGTTGATGAAGACCCCGGCCCGGGACGCGCCCAGCTCGCGGATGCCCCGGTAGTACCAGGTGAAGGCCACGCCCGTGGCGGCCACGCCCAGGAACAGGAGGTTGCCCCAGTCCGTGAGGTTCGCGCGGGCCACGTCCGCCGCCAGGCCCTGGGACAGGGATGCGGGCAGGAGCAGGACCATGCCCAGGATGCAGGACCAGGTCACGGCCGACAGCGGGGTCATCCGGGCCATGACCGTGCCGCCCAGGAGCGAGTAGGCGGCCCAGGAGAACACGCAGCCCACGATGAACAGGTCCCCGGGCCGCACGCCCGAGGTGAACAGGTGCAGGGGATCGCCGTGGGACAGGAGCACGGCCGCGCCGCAGAGCGAGAGGAGGATGCCGGAGAAGCGCACCAGGCCCAGGCGCTCGCCCCGGAACAGGGCGGCGTACACGGCCATGACCGTGGGCGTGCAGGCGATCATGAGCGCGGCCCGGCCCGCGGGCACGGTCTTGAGGCCCGAGAAGAACATGTAGTTGTAGAGCGAGACCCCGAACAGGCCCAGCAGGGTGAGCTGGGGCAGGTCGCGCAGATGCAGCCGGGGCAGACGGCCCTCGGTCCGGCAGGAGAGGAAGAACAGGAAGGCCGAGGCCGCCAGGAAGCGCAGGAAGGCCGCGGAGAACGGGCCCATGTCCTGGGCCAGCATCCGGCCCGAGACCCAGGTGCCGCCCCAGAGCGCCACCGAGCCCACGAGCTCGGCATAGACCCGCACCCGGCTGCTCAAGGGCCCTCCACCAGGGCGCAAGCCCGCACGGGCGCGCCGTCGCCGCCCTCCAGGGCCAGGGGCAGGGCCAGAAACAGGAAGGTCTCGGGCAGGCGCTCCAGGCCGCGCAGATTCTCCACCACCACCAGGCCGGAGCCCAGCAGGACCTTGTGCGCGGGCAGCTCGGCCGAGCCCGGACCGTCCGGGGAGGACCAGTCCAGGCCCAGGCCCGAGATCCCGGAATGGGCCAGGAACTGGGCCGCCTCCACGGTGAGGCGCGGGAAATCCCCGTAGTAGGCGGGCCGGCCCCAGTGCCGGTCATGTCCCGAGCGCAGGAGCAGGAAGGACAGGCCCGAGAGGTCCCGGGGCAGGCGCAGGAGCCCGATCTCGCCCCGGTCGGGCACGTCCACCACCCGGGCCGGGCCCAGGCAGCGGGACAGNNGACAGGGGCAGGGAGGCCAGGTCCGCCCCGCCCGTGAGCACGTGGGCGGGCGCGTCCAGGTGCGTGCCCGCGTGGCCGGGCAGGGTCCAGGCCTGGGCCGCGTAGCCGTGGAACTCCAGGGTGGCGTACGGCGCGGCGGTCACGGCCGGGTCGCCGGGCCAGACCGGCATGTCCGGGCTCAGGGGATGGGAGAGGTCGATGACGTTCATGGAGGTCTCCGAGGAAGCGAGGCATAGCCCCTTTCCAGGCCAAAGCCAAGCCGGGGCACTGGACAGAACCTGGAGATTTTTTTAACAAACCTCCATACGGAGAAAAAGAGGAGGGTCGGCACGCCTTATGGACCGCGACGACATCCGGCGGACGTTCGAGCAGTTCTTCAACAAGTACAAGAAGACTGAGGGCGACAAGAGCGCGTATTCCGCGGTCTGGTCCACCCTCATGCCCGCGGGCTCGTTCGAGGTGAACCTGACCAAATGCCCGGCTGGAACCATCTTCAAGTGCTTCGCCAACGGCGAGAAGGTCAGCGAGATCACGGGCTGGGACGCCTTTTTNNCTGGCCTCCAAGAAGTTCCAGCAGGACTATCCCGAACTCTACGAAGAAGAAGAGTTCTTCCAGAGCATGCAGGACGCGCTCTAGCCCGTCCTGACCCGCCCTGTCCTGGTCCGGCCCTGGCCGGACCCCCCTTGTTGCACCCTTTATTCAGCAGAATGATCGTTCGGGNNAAAATCTAGGCACAAAACCGGGCTCAGGACGGACAAAAACAGGGTCCAGGACCGCGGGCGGGCGCTCGCCCCCCAGCCGTTCCGCCGCCCTTCCCCCTGCCCGCCCTCTTCCAGCCGGGCGGTCAAAAACCCCAGCCGCAAGGCGCAAGAAAAGTCCAAGCCCGACGCGTATCCNNTTCAAAAAACGCGAGGGCCAGGCGCAAGAACAGCGCACGCCCGACGCGTATCCCCAATACGCGAGGGTTTGGACTTTTCGCGGCAACGCCGCGGATGGGGAATTTTCAGCGCCCGCGCCGGGCCGTTCAAAAACCGCGAGGACAAGGCGCGAAAAAAACGCACGGCCGACGCGTATCCCCAATACGCGAGGATGTGCGTTTTTTGAGGCAACGCAGCCATCGCGGGATTTTCAACGGCCCGGCCTAGAACAGGTTGCGCTTGAAAAACGCGGTGGACCCGTCCTTGGGCCGGGACGCGGGGCTGCGCCAGGCGCTCATCTGGCCCTTGACGCACTTGTTGTAGCAGGCGTCATAGGCCGCCTGCTTCTTGAGCCGCTCCATCCAGGCCTTGTTGTCCTCGATGCCGCCGAAGCGCGGGAAGGGCGGACAGGAGGCGATGCACTCCTGCTCCTTGGCCTTCCAGGCCGAGGCGGCCAGGCCGGTGGCGGGCAGGGACAGGATCAGGACCAGGGCCAGGACCAGGGCGGGGCACAGGGTGTTCATGGCTGCTCCTCTGCCGCCTTTTCGGACTCCTGGACCTCTTTCTTAACCCATTCCAGGGCCTGGGCCACGGTTTCATCGGCCGCGTCCGCCCCCTTCGGGGCTTTTGCGGCAAGACCGTCCGCCTCCTGCCGCTCCTGAACAGGGGCCGCGCCCCCCTGCGGTTCCGGCGCAGGGGCGATGGCCCCCCGGCGCGCCAGCCGGGACAGGACAATGGCCGTGCGCTTGCGCACGAACCCGGAGCTGCCCGCGGGATCGAAGCGCACGGGATTGGGCAGGCTCACGGCCAGGCGCACGGCCTGCTCGGCGCCGAGGTTCCGGGCCGGGACCCCGAAGTGGGCCTGGGCCGCGGCCTCGGCCCCGAAGACCCCGTCGCCCCACTCGACCACGTTGAGGTAGATCTCCAGGATGCGGCGCTTGGAGAGTTCGCGCTCCAGGCGCCAGGCCAGCACGGCCTCCTTGAGCTTGCGCATGGGGCTCTTGGCGGGCGAGAGCCAGAGGTTCTTGGCCAGCTGCTGGCTGATGGTGCTGCCGCCCGCGCGCACCCGGCCCTGCTCCAGGTTCTTTTCCAGGGCCTCGCGCATGGCCTCGAAGTCGAAGCCCTCGTGGGCCCAGAACTTGTCGTCCTCGGACACGAGCACGGCCTGGATCAGGGTCGGCGACATGGCCGAGAGCGGGACCCATTTCCAGCGCAGGGCCTTGTTGCGGCCCTGCTCGGCCCATTCCCGCTCGCGGTATTCCATGAACGCGGTCTTGCCCGGGTTCTTCTTGGCCAGGCCTTGCACGTCCGGCACCACGGCGTACCAGGCCGCCACCAGGAGCACGTAGGCCGCCACACCGGCCAGGACCTTCACCAGGATGAGGAGTGCGCGTCGCATGAGGGCCCCTTGGCACAGCCGGGCGGCGCTTGGCAAGGGCTTCGCCCTGTTCACGGAAAGGCGGGGAGGGTCCTGCTACGAAAGTCCCGAAGGGCCCATGCCGCGCACCGGGGTCTCGGACAGGGTCTTCATGAAGACCTCGCCCGTGGCGGGCAGGAACACGAGCTTGCGGCCCCGGGTGCCGCCCACGTTGGAGGCGATGACCCGCAGGCCGTGCAGGGCCAGGGTGGAGAAGGCCGCGCGCACGTTCTTCTGGCCGATGCCGAACTCGCCCTGGACCAGGGAGTTGGCCCCGCCGAAGACCTTGATCTCCAGGCTGCCCAGGGGCACGCGGGCCCGGATCAGGGCCGCCAGCAGGGTCTCGATGGCCGTGTCCACGAAGCGGAAGGGCGTGTCGTGGGCCTCCTTGCGGGCGTATTCCGCCCGGCTGGGCAGGAGCGCGTGGAAGGTGGCGCCCAGGCCCTGGCCGGGCAGGTGGAAGGTCACGGCCACGCAGGACCCCAGGAGCACGTGCACCCGGGCCGGACCCTCGAAGATCCGGCCCTCGCCGATGCCCAGATGGGTCACCGGCGGGCCGTCCGGGGAAAGCAGCGGGTTCATTCCTCGGCGTCCAGGAGGTTGGCGGGCAGGTCCAGGTTGGCCAGGGCCCGGCGCAGGGTGGCCAGGTCCACGGGCTTGGTCAGGTAGCCGTCGGCCCCGGCCCCGTACTGGGAGTCCATCTGGTGCTCGGCGTCGTCCAGGCAGGAGAGCATGAGCACCCGGCAGGGCTCGGCCCCGGCCGCGGCCTCCAGGGCCCGGATCCGGCGCACGGCCTCGATGCCGTCCACCCCGGGCATCATGATGTCCATGACCACGGCGGCGAACGGACGGCCCTGGTCCAGGGCCTGCCGGAACAGGGTCACGGCCTCGGCCCCGTCCCGGGCCTCGGCGGTCTCGCCGACCCCGGCAAGGGCCTTGGACAGAAAGCGCAGGGACACGGGCTCGTCGTCCACCAGCAGCAGGCGTTGCATCATGCCTCCCCTTTTCTCAGGCTAGCCCATCCCCGGGTCCCAGGCAACCGCTCCGGCGCGGAAGGGCCCGGAAGGCCTTGCGGTTTTGAAAGCCGGACCGGGCCGGTTGCCTGGGGACCGCGCATGGTTTATGCCAGGGGCTCGCACCGCGGAGGAAGACATGCGTCATTGGCTCATTTTCGTCCTGCTTCTGGCCCTGCTCCAGGGCTGCGCCCTGTTCCATCAGAGCGAGTCCCGGATGGAGGCGCAATACGGCAAGAAAAAGGAAACCAAGGATGCGGCCCCGAAATGGGACCCCACCCGCGACCAGGGCGAGCACTACACCCCGCTCTCGGGCCCGTACCGGGTCAAGGACATCTCCGAACTCTCGCCCCTGCCGGGCAAGACCTTTTTCGTCAAGGTCCGCGACTGGACCCGCGGCCCCGAGGACCTCATGCCCACGGACTCCGGGGTGGTCTACCTGGAGCAGCAGTCCGTGAAGGCCCTGGAGACCGAGGGCTACGTGCACGTGACCACGGGCCAGGCCGACTACGCCGTGGAGCTGCACGTGCTCTGCGCCGATTCCGCGGCCGCCGCGCCCAAGGACGGCAAGGAGAACCCCCTGGCCCTGCCGGACTCCTTTGACCAGAACTTCCCCTTCCCCTGGAGCAAGGAATACCACGTGTTCGGCGCCGACCCCACGGCGGCCCCGGGCTGCTGCAAGGCCCTGGTGCTCCTGGCCGTGCACGTGCCCACCGAGGACAAGAAGAGCCGGGACATCTACGTCCACCGCTTCAGCGTGGGCAACTGCCGCAACGAACTCTCCTGCCCGCTCTCGGCCTGCGGCTACGCCGCGGGCAAGGCCGTGGCCGAGGAACTGGGCCGGATCTTCTGATCCCCCGGGGGCCGGCATGGGCAAAGAGTTCCGCATCGTCTGCCTGGACGACGCCGGCCGACGCCTGTTCGGCCTGAACCTGTCCCGGCGCGGACTCTCCGCCGTGACCCTGGCCGGGGCCCTGCTCCTGGCCTCGCTGGCCGTGCTCCTGCCCCTGAGCCTGGCCCGGCAGCACGAGGTGAACTCCCTGGCCCAGAACCGCCGGGACATCTCGGACCAGCGCAAGCGCATCTACGCGGCCTCCTACCAGCTCAAGTCCCTGGAGAACGGCTTCTCGGACATCGCCGAGTTCGACGCCAAGCTCCGGGTCATGCTCTCCCTGGAGGAGCGGCCCGAGATCCTGCCCATGGCCCAGGGCGGGCCGGTTTCCGGGCCGTACCGCAACCCGTTCCAGATCCTCTACACCCACACGCTCATCCGGGACATGCGCGAGCGCCTCGACTCCCTGGAGATCTCCATGCTCCTGGAGGAGGCGGCCCAGCAGGACCTGTTCCACGCGGCCGCGGCCCAGCAGGAGCGGCTGGCGCGCATCCCGGTGATCTGGCCCACGCGGGGCCGGTTCACCTCGCGCTTCGGCTACCGCATCGGCCCGTTCACCAACAAGACCCGCTTCCACAAGGGCATCGACATCACCGCGGCCACGGGCACGCCGGTGAAGGCCACGGCCCAGGGCCGGGTGGTCCTGGCCGAGTGGTTCTCGACCTACGGCATGTGCGTGGACATCGACCACGGCGACGGCATCCACACGCGCTACGGCCACCTCTCCAAGATCACGGTGCACCCGGGCCAGATGGTCTATCGCGGCGACGTGGTCGGGCTGGTGGGCAGCACGGGCCGCAGCGTGGCCCCGCACCTGCACTACGAGGTGCACCTGGGCAACAACCCGGTGAATCCGCTCAACTACATTTTGAGATAAACGCCGGGCGCTCCGCGAACATGGGGGGCGTCCACTCAAGTGCCCCGCTCCGCGGGCAAGGGCCTGCGGCTCCCGGCGCACGGGCCCAGTCCCCGATCCTGGCGCGGGTCGCAGCCAGCCCAGGTGGACATGGCCCGTGCCCTGGTCGCGGCACACATTTCGCGTCCGCCTTTCATGGGGGAAGGGACGCGGGCGGGGGAGAGAACCAGGAGAAAAACGAGCGGGGTGTTTCCCTGGTTCCCGCCGCGCCGCCGCCCCTCTTCCTGCCAACCCTCTTCCTGCCGCCCTCTTTCGCCGCCCCTTTTCCGCCCGCCCCGCCCCCAGCCGGGCGGTCAAAAACCCCGGCCGCAAGGCGCAAAAAAAGTCCAAGCCCGACGCGTATCCAGACATACGCGAGGGGTTGGACTTTTTGCCGCAACGCAGCGGATGGGGAATTTTCACCGCCCGCCCCTCCCCCAGGCAGGCGCTCAAAAGCGACAGCCGCCAGGCGCAAGCAAAGGGCAGGCCCGACGCGTATCCAGACATACGCGAGGGTCTGCCCCTTTGCGCAGCAACGCAGCGGATGGAAGCTTTTCAGCGCCTGCCCACCGCCCGGCCTAGATGGCGGGAGAGCCCATGGCGATCTCGCCGTCCTCGTAGCGGAAGTGCACGTTCTCCACTTCCTGGTCCAGGATGAGGAAGGCCGGGCCGATGCTCACCTCCACCCCGGGGTAGGCCCTGCCCGGCACGGCCAGACGGCAGGATTCCAGGCGCTCGCTGGCCTGGATGCGCTCCCAGATGCGCTGGCGCGCGGCTTCAAAGGTGGCGATGCGCTGGAGCGTGTCCTCCACCTGGGGCGCGAACTCCTCGGCCAGGTCCTTGCCCTTGGCCACCTGCATCTCGCACTGCTGGAGCCGGGCGCGCAGGGCCCGCAGGCTGTAGATGATGAGCCGGTCCTTGTAGAGCAGCCGGGGGTTGTAGCCGAGCGCGATCTCGGTCTCGACCTCGCCGGGCCCGCCCAGGCCGCCTTCCACGCAGGCGTGGTCGTGGCAGAAGGCCACCCCGCCCATGAACCGGCCGCGCACGTGCAGGCGGCGTCCGGCATAGACCCGGCTGTGCAGGCAGTGGTTCTCCACGAGCACGTTGAGCCCGGCGTGGATCAGGGCCTTTTCGCACCAGTTGAGCTTCACGGTCTTGCCCGCGTCCAGGACGCCCTTGTCCCCGCCCTTGACCCCGCCCTCGCAGACGATGGATTCCAGCGCCGTGACCGTGCCCGCGTCCACGGTGCCGCGCACGAGCACGTTCTTGGCCTGGACCCGGAACCCGGTGCTCACCGCGCCGTGGACCACCATGTTGTTGACAAAGGAGATGTTGCCGGTGGAGAAGTCCACGTCCTGGCGCACGTTGAGGAGCTTCTTCACCCGGATGTGCCCGGCGTCGTAAAACACGTAGCCGTCGTCCGCGGCCAGGAGCTGGTCCGGGTTCTCGGGATTCACCTCGACGCGCGCGCCCTTGGGAAAGACCTTCTTGGGATAGAGGAAGCGCTGGTCCAGCTCCGCGGCGTCATGCTCCGTCACCTCCTGCCACTCGGCCAGCACGTCGCCCTTGAGCACGTTCTGCACGTAGTTCAGGTTGTAGTGATCCAGCCGCCCGTCCTCGCGTTCGCTGGGCTTGCGCTTGAGGTGGTTGAAATCCGGATCAAACCGGTGCTTCAGGTAATAGGGCATGGTACGCCTTGGTTTGGGGGTGAGGTCACATCCCCAATAGCCTCGGGGCGCGCGTATCGTCAATGAGTATGCCTTCCCACCCTTGATTTCTTGCCCCAAATGGAGAAAAAGGCGTAACAGGGAATGCGCGCCCGAAAATCCGAGAACAGACCATGCAACGCCCGACACACCTGCACCAACCCCAGACCGGCGGCGGCTCTCCGGCCTATGAAACGGTCTTTGTGGCCCGCCAGCCGGTGTTTGAAAAAGACCTGTCCACCTGGGGCTACGCCCTGCTCTACCGCCACACGGGCGAGGCGGACACGGCCGTGTTCAGCGACGACTTCGACGCCACCCTGCGGGTGGTGGCCAACGCGCCCCTGTGCCCGGACACCTGCGCCCCGGACAAGCGCGTGATCATCCGCTTCCCCGAGCGCTCCATCCTGGGCAGCGTGGCCCACGCCCTGCCGCCGGAAACCACCGTGGTCCTGGCCCAGGCCCTGGAATCGCCCGCGCCCGGGTACCTGGAGGCCCTCACCGCGCTCAAGCGCGACGGCTATCTCCTGGCCCTGGACGGGACCTGGTCCGACGCGGTGCCCCCGCGCTCGTCCCTGGACCGGCAGATGGCCCTGGCCGACATCCTCTGCCTGGACCTGGCGGGCCAGACCCCGAAGGAGCTGGCGGACCTGGTGCGCACGGCCGAGCGCTGGCCCGGGCGGCTCCTGGCCCGGCGGGTGGAGGACCAGGCCGGACTGGACATCTGCCGGGACCTGGGCTTTTCCCTGTTCCAGGGCTTCTTCTTCAAGAAGCCGCAGACGCTCGCCACGCGCAAGATCTCGGCCCTGGAGGAGAGCCGCTTCCGGCTCCTGGGCCTGCTGGAGCGCGAGGAGCCGGAGTACGCGGGCCTGACCCAGGCCATCGAGGCCGACGTGTCGCTCACCTACCGGCTCCTGGCCTACCTCAACTCGGCCAGCTTCGGCTTCGGCCAGCGGGTCTCGTCCATCCGGCAGGCCGTGCTCCTGGCGGGCTGGAAGCCCATCCGGGCCTGGCTGCGGCTCCTGCTCATGACCGACATGCTGCCCGCGGAACGCACCCGGGAGCTGGCCTATCTCTCGGCCCAGCGGGCCCGCTTCCTGGAGCTGGCCGCGCCCATGGCCCATCCCCCGGCGAACCCCGAGGCCCTGTTCCTGCTGGGACTGTTCTCCCTGCTCGAGCCCATCTTCAACATGCCCATGGAGCACCTGGTGGGGCATCTGCCCCTGGCCCCGGAAGTGGGCGCGGCGCTCTGCGGCGAGGACACCCCGTTCTCGGCCTGGCTGGCCCTGGTGCAGGCCACGGAGAACTCGGACTGGGACGCGGTGCGCTCCCTGACCAAGAGCCTGGGCCTCACGCCCCGGGACGCGGCCCAGGCCTACCAGGACTCCCTGAACTGGGCCGACTGCTTTTTCGGACTCCTGGCCTCGACCCCCGGGGCCACCCAGGTCTGAGGATATCGACAGCAATTAATCATTCACAGCGAAGGGCGACGATGGCCGACGAAAGGCGACGGAGACAGCGCGGCAGCCCCCAGGCGCGGGCCTCCCTGCGCCAGGGTCTGGCCGGGCTCAGCGCGGCCGCCCGGCCCCAGGCCCCCATGCCCGGGTCCCGGACCCTGGCCGAGATCCTCCAGGTGCGCCTG
>DFYP01000070.1 GCA_002382645.1 Desulfovibrio sp. UBA4079
GGGCCTGGTCCTGCGGCCCCGGGGACAGGGGCGCTAGGCCGGTTCTCTTCCCTGCGCGTCCCCCCCGGCGCGAGGCGGACGCGGCAGGTGTTCCGCGGCCCGGGCCCGGGCAATGTCCACCATTGCCGGTTGTTGAAAAAAACGCCTTTCCGTGAAACCGGGGCAGCCCGTCAAGCCCCCATTTCCATGCTTTTCCCCGCCATTTTGCCGCCCGTTCCCGCACCCGCGCGAAACCCGGTGTAGCCTCGGCGCAAAGGAGGGTGCGCCATGCTGCCCATCGTCACGGCCGTCGCCGGGGTCGTCAGCACGCTCATCAGCGGCGTGTCCGAGCATCTCAAGGACCGCCAGGCGCTGAAAAAGGCGGTCATGGAGAACCGCATGCGCCTGGCCCAGTCCGACGCCGAGTACAACCACGACTGGGAGATGAGGCAGCTGGAGAACGCGGGCTGGAAGGACGACGTGCTGTTCTTCGCCTGGATCGGGTTCTTTGTCTGGAGCGGGTTCTGCCCCGAGGACGCGGCCCGGGTGCTGGCCAGCTGGGAGCGGCTGCCCCAGTGGTTCCTGGAGATCACCTTCTGGATCGTGGCCGCGGTGCTCGGGGTCAAGAAGATCGGGGACTACCTGCCCGGGACCCTGCGCGGGCTGCGCGACGCGCTGACAGGGGAACGGAAGTGACCCTCACCCGCGAACCCTCGGGCCAGTGGCGTCTGGAGCGGCGCATCGACCTGGGCACGCTCCTGTCCGTGGCCTCGGCCCTGGCCGTTGCGGTCGCCCTGGTGTCCGGGCTCTCGGCCCGGATGCTGGCGGCCGAGGACAAGCTCTGCCGCGTGGAGCGCAAGGTGGAGGACACCCAGTCCACGGCCCTCAAGCTCGAACGCGTGGAGGAGCGCCTGGCCGGGGTCCAGGCCGCGCTCCAGGAGATCCGCGACGAGTTGAAATCCCGGAGGCCCCAGTGACCGGCTCCGCGCTGTACGCGCCGCATTGCTGGCAGGCCGAGATCGAGGCCCGGCTCGCGCGCTTTTCCGTGCTCGTCTGCCACCGCCGCTTCGGCAAGACCACGCTCTCGGTGAACCGGCTCATCGCCGCGGCGCTCGCCACGGAGCGCGACGACTGGCGCGGGGCCTACATCGCGCCCTACTACAAGCAGGCCAAGACCGTGGCCTGGGACGCGCTCAAGCGCTATCTCGGCCCGGGCTCGGGCATCGAGGGCGCGCGCTTTTCCGAGGGCGAGCTGCGCGCGGACCTGCCCAACGGCGCGCGCATCCGGCTCCTTGGGGCCAACGACCCGGACTCCCTGCGCGGGGTCTATCTCGACGGCGTGGTCTTTGACGAGGTGGCCCAGATGCCGCTGCGGGTCTGGACCGAGGTCATCCGGCCCGCGCTCGCGGACCGCAAGGGCTGGGCCCTGTTCATCGGCACGCCCCAGGGCCGCAACGCGCTCCACGACCTCTATCGCCGGGCCCAGCGCGAGAAGCACTGGTTCGCCGCGCTCTACCGGGCCACGGACACGAACGTGCTCGACCCGGACGAGCTGGCCCAGGCGCGGCGCGAGATGAGCGCCGAGGAGTACGAGCAGGAGTTCGAGTGCTCGTTCACCGCGGCCGTGCGCGGGGCCTATTTCGGCGGGCTCATGGCCGACCTGGAGCGCCGCGGGGCCATCGGCGCGACCCCGCATGACCCGGGCCTGCCCGTGCACACGGCCTGGGACCTGGGCATGTCCGACGCCACGGCCATCTGGTTCTGCCAGGCCGCGCCGGGCGGGGAGTTCCGGTTCATCGACTACTACGAGTGCCAGGGCGTGGGCCTGGACCACTACGTGAAAATCCTGGACGCCAAGCCGTACGTCTACGGCCGGCACATCGCGCCCCACGACATCCGCGTGCGCGAGCTCGGCACGGGCAAGTCGCGGCTGGAGACCGCGGCGGGCTTGGGCCTGCGCTTCGACGTCTGCCCGAACATCCCGCTGGTGGACGGGATCAACGCCGTGCGCCTGCTCCTGCCCAAATGCCGTTTCGACGCCTCGGCCTGCGAGCCGGGAATCGAGGCCCTGCGGCACTACCGCCGGGAGTTCTCGGAGCGCATGAACACCTTCCACCCCCTGCCCCTGCACGACTGGACCAGCCACGCCACGGACGCGTTCCGCTATTTCAGCGTGGGTTTCCGGCCCCCGCGGCAGGGGCGCCTGCCCCAGCGCACGGTGAACGACTTCAACCCGTTCGGCAGGGAGAAATGAGCCTGCGCCGGGTCTGTCCGGCCCCTGAGCGGCTGGCCTATCTGCCGGAGCTTTCGCGCTATCGGTTCTATGAGCTGTTCGACGCCAAGGGCGTGTACGGCTGGGGAGCCCTGGCCGAGGCCAGCGACAACCTGGAAGTGCATTTGGAGCTGTGCCGGTTCGGGCCCAGGGTGGCGCGCTCGCTCCAGAACGATGCCGCCTGGCTGCGCCAGGAAGCGGCCCGGCTCGGCAAAACGCATGTCCTGGCCCTGCGCGCGGACGCCACGGTTCCTGACCCGCGCTGGCCCAAGTTCACGCGGCTCATGGGCTTCACGGGCCAGGCCGTGGTCCAGGTGGCCAGGATGGAGGCGGAGAATTAGGTGCGAGTAGTCGGTTGCCCCCAGAAGCCTCGAGAAGCTTTTTCGAGTTGTTCCTCGAAATGATCCCAGGCGAAACCGGCTCTGCGCACAATGTTATTAATGTGTTCAATGAGCTGTTGTATTGTATTAATGGCAGCATCGAGATCCTTCCACCTGATACCAAGTGCGTTGGCATCAATTGGACGATATTTGCCATTCTCAAAGCGCAATTCTTTGTGCGCGGCGATCTTGTCGCGGATCATCCTAAATTTATTTGGAACACCTGATTGAATGAAAGAAGACCAAAGATCATTCAATTTAAAAAAGCTTTTGTCGAATATATTTCTATACTCATTTTTTCTTTTCTCGTGGTGCATTAAAAGTACATCAGTAGGAATCTCAGCTTCATTATTTGAAGCTGGCAAAAGTTCTCTGTCTGCGAATGATTCACGCAATTTATCGACAATTTGCTTATCAACAATTGTTGACATAATTTTAGCAATACTTGCTGAATTTGTACCAGACTCCAAGCAAATGTTAGCGATATCTATAGAACACGATAAAAATAATATATTACGCATTATATTTAACCCATGAAGGCGCGACCCTGAAAATTGATTCCTTAGTTCTTCATTGTAAACGACAGGCTTAAGCATGGCGTATTTTTCTTTTAAATCGATAAAGCTATCCAAGAGATGTTCTGTATGCCCCTGCATTTTTTTAATTTGAGAGCGCATAATATTACCCCATTCCCCTTCCCAAAAACTGGATCACGTTGAGGATCACGATGATCCGGGCCAGGAGGGGCCTCACCCTTCCTTGAGCATCTCCGCCACACGCTCCGCAGTCTCCTTATCCTCGATCCTCTGGAGCGCGGCCAAGGCGTGCTTTTTCCAGCCAGCCCCGCGCGCGGCCAGGTCGGCGCAGGCCGTTTCCACGGCCCCGGGGTCCTGATCCAGGAGCAGGGTCAGAAGCTGCCCGGCCTGGGCCAAATCCTTGCGGGCCTTGGCCTGCTCAATGGCCGGGCGCTGGCGCGAGACCAGGAGCTTGTGCAGGCCGAAGCGCGCGGGCCGGGGCACGTGGGCCAGGATGCCGCCGCCCACCAGAAGCACGGCCAGGACCGGGTCCTGGACCAGGAAGTCCAGGAAGCGCTGGGGCTGGCCGTGGCTGCCCAGGCCGGGCGCGGGTTGGCCGCCGCGTTCCCGGCCCAAGAGCGGCAGGAGCACGTCCACGCGCAAGCGGGCCTGGTTCATGTAGGCCACTGCCGGAGCGTTGGGCCGCAGCCCGGGCACCTCGCAAAACGTGGGGTCGATGCCCTGGAGCAGGGCGAGGAGCGGCGGCTGTCCGGGCCAGGGCCGCAGGGCCAGGCCGGTTCCGGCGGCCGTGCACAGGTCCAGGTCCAGGGTCTGGAACGAGGACGGGCCGAAGCGAACTCCGAGCATGGGGCCATACGCCTGGAACGCGGCCGTGCCCACGAGCACGCTGCGCTCCAGGAGCCCGGCCTCGCTCAGGCCCAGGAGCAGTCCGGCCAGCCTGCCCGTGGGGGCCGGGGCCCCGGCGGCCTTGAGCGCGGCCACCAGGCCCGCGCGCTCCAGGTAGGCCGCCTTGGCGGCCTCGAACTCCGCCACCCGGGCTCCCAACTCCGCGTCGGAAACCGGGCCCAGGTATTCCCGCTGCTGGTATGCGCCCGGCGAGGTGCGGCGGCTCTTCTGAAAGTACCAGTGCTCCTGTTCCTTCACCGGCACCTTGACCAGGGACCCGCTGAGCGGCCAGGGCGCGGGGGCCTCGGCCCGGCAGAGGTCGGCCAGCTCGGCGTAGAGGGTGTGGACCACCAGGGGAAGACGGTTCATGGCCTGGTTATACTTCATTTCCAAAATGAAGTATAGCCGGTTCCCGGCCTGTGCGCGAACGCCGTGAAGTTCCTACCCCAGCCCCCGGCCCAGGAACTGGAGCACGTTGAGGATCACGATGATCCGGGCCAGCAGGGGCCAGAGGAAGAAGCCCCGGTAGCGGCCCGCGCTGCGCCAGACCGCCACCACCATGAGCACGAAGTAGCCCAGGCTGGCCAGCCCGGCCCCCAGGATCACGAGCGAGGCCAGGGCGTTGCGCGCCGAGAACAGGGCCCGGACCAGGGAGAGGTGCAGGATGTTGACGCAGAGCCCGCCGAGCACGGCATAGAGCCAGTACGCCTTCCACAGGGGCACGCGGCCCTGCCAGAGGGTGGCGATGCGGGACATGGGAACCTCCTCGGAATGGGATGACTCCCGGGAGCATGGCCCGGGACGTTGCATCGGCCGGGCCTCAGCCCCGCGCCTTGCCCGCCTTCCTCTTCCTTTGCAGCGAACGCATCACGGTCTCGGCATAGCCGAAGTCGTAGTATTCCAGGGCCAGGGACGCGGCCAGGACCACGTGCCGGTCCAGGGCCGCGCCCTCCAGGATGGCGGCGTTGATGTACGGCAGGGCCTCGGCCGCCAGCCCGGCCGCTGTGGCGCAGGCGATGACCGCGTCCAGGGACTCGGGCGTCTTGTGCTCCTCAAAGGCCAGGAGCGCGTATTCCAGGGCATAGTCCGGGAAGCGCTCGGGCTCGGGCTTGACGAATCCGGGGTCGAACACCCGGCCCAGGCCCGTGAGGATCTCGCAGCCGAGCAGGCGGGCGTGGAAGCGCAGGTCCGCGCCCGCGCTGATCCGGGCCATGCGCGCGGCGTGCCTGCCGTGGTCCAGGCCCAGGCTGTGCAGGATGGCGGTGATCCGCGCCAGCCAGGGCCGCGCCTGTTCCGGCGTTTCCGCGGCCGCCAGGAGTTTCAGGGCCGCGTCCAGGCCCGCGGGCGTGGCGCAGGTGGCGCTCTGGGCCAGGAGCTCCAGGCCCTCGGCGGTCTTGCCCGAGCGCAGGGCCATGGCCCCGAGCAGGTCCAGGGCCTGGGACGGGGGCAGGTCCGGGTCCTGGGCCGCGCGCCGCAGGAGCCGCACGGACTCGCCGCAGTTCCCGCCGAAGCGCAGGGCGTGCTGGTACTTGGCGTGGGCCTCGGCCAGGCCGCGCTCG
>DFYP01000087.1 GCA_002382645.1 Desulfovibrio sp. UBA4079
CAGGCGCGCTTCCTGGTCCAGTCCCCGGGCCTGGGGTCCCGGGCCCGGGCCGCCCTGGCCGCGCTCTGGAGCGCGGGCCCCAAGGCCCGGAACCTGGACGCGGACCTGGCCGGAAGCCTGGGGGCCCTGCGGCTGGAGGAATGGGAGCTGGCCCGGGGCTTCTGGCTCGCCCGGCTCAAGGCCCGCCAGCAGCCGTCCAAGGCCCTGCTGGAGCCCCCGGCCGATCCCCGGGCCCTGCTGCGGCTCTGGGCCCGGCTCCTGCGCGAGGAGGACCGGCTCCTGCGGCCGGGCTTCCCCTTTGACCCCAAGGCCCATGTGCCGGCCTGCGCCGCGGAATGCCTGCTCTGGGCCCTGGACCTGGCCCCGGGCGACACGGAGCTCTTGCGCGAGATGGACGGCCTGCTGGCCTCCCGGCCGGGCCTGGAGCAAATGCGCGTGGGCTTCCTCTCGGAGCTGACCCTGCGGCAGCGCCAGGACTGGCGCCTGGGCCTGGCCCTGGGCCTGGCCGACCTGAAATGCTTCCGCCTGGAGGCGGGCCTGGAGGAGCTGAGCGTGGCCCTTGCCCAGGCCCGGGCCCAGGGCAGGGAGCAGGCCTTTTTCCGGTCCCTGGCCTCCCGCGATCCGGACGGGCTCCTGGCCCGCTTCCTGGCCTGAAAGTCCGGGCGCATCCGCTCCGGCCCGCGCCACGCCTCGCTTCCCGGTGTGGTTTGAGAATCTTCGGCAAATACTTGCCCGCCCCCTGGAACTGTTCCATTCCTGGTACTGACGCTGCGCATATTCCTCGTTTTCGCGCGGCCGCACACTCCAGGGAGGCGCCTCATGAAAAATCTCAAGCTGGCAGTGAAACTGGGCCTCGGCTTCGGCGTGATCCTCGTCCTGACCCTGCTGGTGGCCCTCACCGCCTATGTGAGCCTGTCCACGGTGGCCGGGTCCGCCGACCTGAGCGAGCAGGCCAACAACACGGTCAAGATGATCCTCCAGGCCCGCCAGATCGAAAAGAACTTCATCCTGCGCGGGGATGCCAAGTACCTGGAAGACCACAAGAAAAAGATGGCTGAAATCCACGAGCTGGCGGCCCAGACCCAGGCCCGGGTCAAGGACAAGGCCGCCCGCGAACTGCTCGTCTCGGCCGAGACCCAGGTCAAGGAGTATGAGGCCGCCTTCAACAATTACGTGGGCCTGGAGAAGCGCAAGGACGAGCTGAACGAGTCCATGCGCGCCAACGGACGGAACGCCCAGACCTCGCTGCAGGCCATGTGGAACGACCAGGACGGCGACTTTCGGAAGACCGTAGAGATCCCCGGCACGCCGCCGGCCGAGCTGGCCAGCCGCCAGTCCAAGGCCGACACCGCGGCCCGGCTCACGGCCCGGCTCCTGAACATGCGGCGCTTCGAGAAGGAGTACATCATCTCGGCCGACCCCAAGAAGCTCGAGGAGCACAAGGCCGAGCAGGAGGCCCTGCGCAAGGAGCTGCCCGAGCTCAAGGCCCGCTACCTCAAGCAGCAGAACATCGAGGCCGCCGATACCGCGATCAAGAACGTCAACGACTACGCGGCCTCGTTCCAGGAGTTCATCCAGCTGATCCAGAAGCAGGCGGCCGCGGACAAGGACATGGTGGACAACGCCCGCGAGGCCCAGAAGGCCTGCCTGGACGCCCTGGCCCTGTTCAAGGCCTCCATGGATTCCGACATCGCCCTGGCCAACTCCCTGACCCTGGGCGGCGCGGCCGTGGCCCTGCTCCTGGGGATCATCGCGGCCCTGATCCTGACCCGGGCCATCACCGGTCCGGTGATCAAGGGCGTGGGCTTCGCCCAGGCCATGAGCCACGGCGACTTCACCACCAACCTGGACATCGACCAGAAGGACGAGGTGGGCGTGCTGGCCAAGTCCCTCAACGAGATGGCCGCCCGCCTGCGCGACGTGGTGGCCGAGGTGCGCGGGGCCACGGACAACGTGGCCTCGGGCTCGGAGGAGCTCTCGGCCAGCTCCCAGGCCCTGTCCCAGGGCGCCACGGAGCAGGCCGCGGCCGTGGAGGAGGTCTCCTCGAGCATGGAGCAGATGGCCGCCAACATCCGCCAGAACGCGGACAACGCCCGCCAGACCGAAGCAATCGCCCTGCAGGCCTCCAAGGACGCCGAGGAGGGCGGCGGGGCCGTGAACCAGGCCGTGGTCGCCATGAAGAACATCGCCGAGAAGATCACGGTCATCGAGGAGATCGCCCGGCAGACCAACCTCCTGGCGCTCAACGCGGCCATCGAGGCNNCATCGAGGCGGCCCGCGCGGGCGAGCACGGCAAGGGCTTCGCCGTGGTGGCCGCCGAGGTCCGCAAGCTGGCCGAGCGCTCCGGCGCGGCCGCCGGCGAGATCAGCGACCTGTCCTCCTCCAGCGTGGAGGTGGCCGACAAGGCCGGCCGGATGCTCCTGAAGCTCGTGCCGGACATCCAGAAGACCGCCGAGCTGGTCCAGGAGATCGCCGCGGCCAGCAACGAGCAGAACGCCGGGGCCGACCAGATCAACAAGGCCATCCAGCAGCTGGACCAGGTCATCCAGCAGAACGCGTCCGCCTCAGAGGAAATGGCTTCCACGTCGGAAGAACTCTCGTCCCAGGCCGTGCAGCTCCAGCAGTCCATGAGCTTCTTCCGCATCGAGGGCCACGCCGCTCCCCGGGCCGCCCTGCCCGCGGCCCCGGCCTCCAAGGCCACGGCGTCCAGGAGCGTGATCTCCAGGGACGCGGACTTCGAGCGCTTCTAGTGTGGCCCCGGGGGCGCCGGAAACCCCGGCGCCCCCGGACCACTAGCCAGGAACGCCCTCCTGTCCTATGATGGGAGCATGAGCAATCCGTCGCCCGAGAAAACCGCGCCGTCCTACTTCAGCGTTTCGCCGCTGATGATCTTCCCGGAAACCCTGGGCCGCTTCTCGGTCTATCTGCGTCAGGGCGACGAGTACGTGCTCTACGCCGACTCCGAGGAGCGCTTCACCGAGCGCCACCGCCGCAACCTNNTTCGAGCGCTACGTGGAGAGCCACCTGGGCCGCGTCCTGGGCGACGAGGCCCTGCCCCTGGCCGAGCGGGCCAAGGTTTTCCTGGACACCACCACGGACCTGGTCAAGGAGGTCTTCGAGGACCGCCTGCCGGTGATCAAGAACGGGCACTTCGCCCGGATCAGGAACGTGGTCGAGCAGAGCATCCGCTTCTTCACCAAGGAAAAGGCCCTGGCGGCCATGGCCCCGTTCATCTCCCACGACTACAAGAGCTACACCCACTCGGTGCACGTGTTCGTTTACAGCGTGGCCGTGCTCCACAGCTTCGGGGTGGAGGGGGAGGACCTGCTCCAGGCCGGCATGGGGGCCATGCTCCACGACCTGGGCAAGACCCGGGTGCCCAAGGACATCCTGGCCAAGCGCGGGGCCCTGTCCCGGGCCGAGCAGGAGATCATGAAGAACCACCCGCTCTGGGGCGTGTCCCAGTGCGCCAGCCTGCCCATGAGCCAGCTGGCGCTCAACTGCGTCCTGTTCCACCACGAGCGCATGGACGGCGAAGGCTACCCCAGCCGCCTGGCCGGGGAACACATCCCCTTCCCGGTGCGCGTGCTGGCGGTCTGCGACGCCTACGACAACCTCACGGCCGAGCGGCCGGGCCAGGCCGCGCTCTCGCCCTTCGACGCCCTGCAGTCCATGCGCTCGGAAAAAGGGGCCTACGACGTGGAAGCCTTCAAGCGCCTGGTGCAGGTGCTCTCGGGCGCGGCCCTGATCTAGCCGCACCATCCGTCGCCCTTGAAAAACCGTGGCATAGCCACTTCGTCGCTTATCGACAGCTTCCCAGATCAGGGTCAGGCCCAGGACCTGGAGCAGGGCCTGGGCGACCAGGGCCAGCCAGATCACCAGGGCCATGCGCCAGGTGTTCCGCTGGTCCCGGGCCCGCTGTTCCGCCCGCGTGGTCTCAGTGCAGCCGTTGGAAATCCAGAGCATGGACGCCTCCTGGGCGCGAGTGTGCGCCCCAGGGCCCAGCGTGCCCGGCCCGCGCGCCGGACGCACGGCGCGGACGTGACGATTGCGTGAAATATCAATCCCTTGCACCAACACATCTTTATTCTGCCCTTGCCCGGAATTTTCCTGTACCCTGGGGCTCCGCCCAGGCCGGGCACTGCGCCGGGCGGCGTTATAACCTGCCCCCTGCGCCGCGCCTGGTTGTTGCCCGCGCCGGAGAGAGGTGTTACGGCAGTGCCACTGAAAAACGCTGGGCTGTTGCGGCTCTCCTCACGAGGTGCGCTTCCGGGATGAAGGACGAGAAACGGACCAAGAACGATCTCCTGCGGGAACTGCGCGAACTCCGCGAGCAGGCCCGGCTCCTGGAGACGCTCTCCATCCGGCCCCAGGGCTCGGACGCCAGCCTCTCCCTGCAGAACCTTCTGGACGCCATCCAGGAGGGCGTCACGCTCATGGACCGGGACCTGACCGTGGTCCTGACCAACGCCGCGGTGGACCGCTGGTACGCCCACGCCATGCCGCTCTTGGGCCGCAAGTGCTATGACGCCTTCCTGAACCGCAGCGAACCCTGCCACGACTGCCCCAGCCGGGCCGCCCTGGAGACCGGCACCCCCCAGACCTACGAGGCCCAGCGCCAGGGGCCCGAGGGCCCGGACGGCTGGCTCGAGGTGCACGTCTCGCCCATCCTGGACTCGGGCGGCAAGGCCGTGGCCGTGCTGGAGTACGCGCGGGACATCACCAAGCGCAAGCTGGCCGAGCAGGCCCTGACCCGCAGCGAGGAGAACTACCGGCTCCTGGTGGAGAACCAGGCCGGGGTGGTGGTCAAGTTCGACGCCCAGGGCAACATCCTGTTCGCCAGCCCCGGGCTCTGCCGGGTGCTCGGCCGCACCGAGGGCGAGCTCCTGGGCGCGCACTACGGCCCGTTCGTGCACCCCGAGGACCGGCCCCTGGCCGAGGGCGGATTCCAGAACCTGTTCGAGCCGCCCCACTCCCTGGACATGCAGGTCCGGATCATGACCGCCACGGGCTGGCGCTGGTACGCCCTGAACCAGCGCGCCGTGCTGGACGCCGAGGGCCAGCTGGCCGAGGTGGTCTGCACGGGCCGGGACATCGACGAGCAGCGGCGCGCCGAGCTGGCCCTGCAGGAGTCCGAGGCCCGCTTCCGGACCCTGGCCGAGAGCGCAGCCGTGGCCATCTTCATCCTCCAGGGCGAGCGCTTCGTGTACATGAACCCGGCCGGGGCCCGGCTCTCCGGCCGCGGCCGCGAGGAGCTCCTGGACATCCCCTTCTGGGAGCTGGGCCACCCGGACATGCGCGAACGGATGCGCGGCTGGCACGAGTCTTTCCAGCGCGGCGGCCTGGACTGGCCCCGGGCCTTCGAGGCCAGGATCCTCCTGCCCTCGGGCGAGGAGCGCTGGCTGGACGTGGCCTGCGCCGTGCTGGAGCACCAGGACCAGCCGACCGTCATCGGCACGGCCTCGGACATCACCGAGCGCCACCGCGCCGAGGAGACCCTGCGCCAGTCCGAGGCCCGCTTCCGGGCGATCTTCGACAGCGCGGCGGCCGGCATCGCCCTGGGCGCGCCGGACGGCAGCATCGTCCAGGTGAACCGCAAGTTCCTGGACATGCTCGGCTACCCCCCCGAGGAGATCTCCGGCCGCAAGCCCCAGGATTTCGCCTTTCCCGAGGACCGCGACGAGTCCGTGGCCAATGTCCGCACCGCCCTGGCCGGGCTGCCCCAGATCTCCTACCGCATCGAAAAGCGCTATCGCCGCAAGGACGGCTCGGCCATCTGGGTGGACCTCTCGGTGTCCCCGATCCTGGACGCCGAGGGCGGCGTGGCCGCGCTCCTGGCCGTGATCCTGGACATCACCGAGAGCCACCAGGCCCGCACGGCCCTGGCCCAGACCCTGGCCGAGATGGACAGCATCCTGGAGAACAGCCTGGTGGGCATCCTGGTCATGCGCCACCGCACCGTGGTCCGGGCCAACACCCGGATGACCGACATGCTCGGCTACACCCCGGAGGAGCTCCTGGGCCAGAACGCCCGGCTGATCCACGTCTCGGAGCGCAACTACGAGGAGTTCGGCCAGATCTACCTGAGCCGGCTCACGCGCACCCAGTTCACCAACATCGAGTACCCGCTGCGCCGCAAGGACGGCCGGGAGATCTGGTGCCGCATCGCGGGCAAGGCCATCGACCCCTCGGACCTGGACCGCGGGGTGGTCTGGTGCCTGGAGGACATCACCGAGGAGAAGAAGGCCCAGCAGGCCTTGCGCCAGTACGCCAAGGACCTGTTCAGGACCAAGCAGCAGGTGGAGGAGAGCGCCCGCCGCCTGGCCGCCATGCTCCAGGAGCTGGACGAGAAGAACACCCGGCTGGAGGAGGAAGTGGCCGAACGCCGCCGGGTGGAAGAGGCCCTGCGCGACTCCGAGCGCCGCTACCGCGAGCTGTCCCTGCGCGACGAGCTCACCGGGCTGTTCAATTCCCGGCACTTCTTCGAGCAGGCCGAGGCCGAGCTGCGGCGCACCAACCGCTACGGCCACCCCCTGTCGCTGATCTTCATCGACCTGGACAACTTCAAGAAATTCAACGACACCCACGGCCACCTGGCCGGGGACCGGGTCCTGGCCGCCCTGGGCGAGGTCCTGGCCTCGTCCATCCGCGACACGGACCTGGCCTTCCGCTATGGCGGCGAGGAGTTCGTGGTGCTCCTGCCGGAAACCGCGGGCCCCGAGGCCATGCGCCAGGCCGAACGCGTGCGCGCGGCCTTCAGCCAGCGCACGGCCGGAGCCCAGGGCGCGGGCCAGACCCTGTCCATGGGCGTGGCCCAGTACGTCCAGGCCGAGAGCCTGCGCGACTTCATCCACCGCGCGGACCAGGCCATGTACCGGGCCAAGGACTCGGGCAAGAACTGCTGCCTCTTGGCCGAGTAGGTTTGCGGTCCTTCGTTTTCCCTTACAGAACGGCTTCCCGCACAGCGTCCAGGCCCATGCGCTCCACAAAACGGGCGGTGCGCTCGCGCGGTTTGCCCTGGGCCTGGTAGAACGCCAGGACCCGGCCCGCCAGCCCTAGAGCCTCTTGGGTTGACAGCTTGTTCGCCAGGAGGTCGCCCACCCGGGGCCGGGCCCCGGCATTGCCCCCGAAGTACAGGCTCCAGCCCGAGGAGCGGCCCACGAGCCCCAGGTCCCGCACCAGGCTCTCCCCGCAGGAGCGCGGGCAGGCCGAGACCCCGGCCTTGACCTTGGCGGGCAGGTCCATTCCGGCCAGCATCGTCTCCAGTTCCGCGCCCAGGCCCAGGGAATCGGCCAGGCCAAAGGAACAGGCGGGCTGACCCGGGCAGGCCTGGACATAGTGCGGGCAGGCGGCCTCGGGCCCGCCCAGGGCCGCGGCCACCGCTTCCCAGTCGCCGGGCTGAATGCCCGCCAGGAGCAGGCGCTGCCCGGCCGTGGCCCGGACCACGGGGATGTCATACTCGCGCACCACCTGGGCCATGCGCTCCAGCAGGTCCCGGTCCAGACGGCCCAGGGGCATCCTGGGCTTGAACGTGGTCTTGTCCATGGTTTCTCCCGCAGGATTTGGCGGGAAGGGGAGAACCACGCTGGTGGTTCTCCCCTCTCCGCGCCCCGCCCGATCCGGTCCTGGGCCTGGTTCCCTGGTCGTCCCCCCTGTCCCCGCAGAGGCCCGGGCCTCAGATGGGCGGAGCGATGGTCACGAGCACGCGCATGGCGGTCTCGGCGCGCAGGCCGTGCGGCACCGCGATCTCCGAGACGAGCACGTCCCCGGGCCCGGCCGGGATGCTCCCGTCCTGGGACAGGAACGCTCCCGTGCCCTCGAGCACCGCGATGGTCAGCTCGCCATCAATGGCGTGGGAGTGCACGGGCAGTTCCTGGCCGGGCTTGAAGTTGAAGTTGAGGACCTTCATGTACGGGGACTCGTGCACGAGCAGCGGCGAGAATCCCGTGTCCTTGAACCCGTTCTTGGCGAACANNGAGCACCTCGCCGGAACGGGCGATGATCACCCGCTCCAGGGGCGCGTTCTTCCCGGCGCGCTGCAAGCCTTCCAACACCAGGCGGTGCAGCCCGGAGCAGCAGGGCACTTCCATTTCCAGCACGGTGATGCTGCGCGGCGGATTGGCCGCGAACAGGGCCGCGAACTTCTCCACATAGGCCTCGGCGTCGTCGAACTTGGGGCAGCCCAGGAGCAGGACCCGGCCGGGCAGGAAGTCGGCGTGCAGGGCCGGATAGGCCACGGGCGCGCAGTCCGCGGTGATGAGCAGGTCCGCGTTCTTGAGGAACGGGGCGGTCGGCGGCACGAGCCGGATCTGCACGGGCCAGTGGCTCAGGGCGCTGGCCCCCCCGCTCTGGGTCCGGGCCTGGTTGGCGGCCTGGCAGGGCGTCATGGACATGAGCCGGGACCCGGGGCAGCCGCCGGGCTTGGGCGCGGCCTGGAGCCGCAGCTCCTCGGGCTTGGGCATGTGGTCGGGCACGGGCCGTCCCTGGGCCGTGAGGTGCTGCTCCACGGCCGAGGGGTCGAAGTCCTCGGCCTCCACCTCCACCACGCGCAGGGCCCCGGTGGGGCAGTCGCCCAGGCAGGCGCCCAGGCCGTCGCAGAAGCGCTCGGCCACGAGCCGGGCCTTGCCGTCGATGATCTGGAGCGCGCCCTCGGCGCAGGACGGCACGCACTGGCCGCAGCCGTTGCAGAGGTCCTCGTCGATCCGGATGAGCTTTCTCGTGTACTTCATGGTGTCTCCTGGAGGCCATCGGCCTCGCAGGTCCAGGAATAGCCCCAAGGGCCCGGGCCCGCCTTGACCCTGGTCAAAAAGCTTCGCTTTTTTTTATTTTTCCTGTTCCTCCCATGATTTCATGGTGTTGCGCCCCATTGGAGGCCGCAATGTCCCGTGCTATCCTGCGGCCCATGGAAACGCCCGCCCTGCTCGCCCGTTTGGCGGCCCTGCCCCGGGCCGTGCTGGCCTATTCCGGGGGCGTGGACTCGACCCTGGTGGCGGCCCTGGCCCAGCGGGCCCTGGGCGGCCGCTTCGCGGCCGTGACCGTGCGCTCGGCCTTCATCGCGTCCCGGGACCTGGACCTGGCCCGGACCAAGGCCCGGACCCTGGGACTTGACCACCATATCATGGATCTGGACGTCTGGGGGGTGGCGGGGCTGGCGGCCAACGGCCCGGAGCGCTGCTACCTCTGCAAGCGGGCCGTGCTGGGCCTGGTGGCCCAGGCCTTCCCGGACGCCGTGCTCCTGGAGGGCACCAATGCCGACGACGACCCGGCCCGGCCCGGACGCCGCGCCGTGGCCGAACTCGGCGCGCTCTCGCCCCTGGCCCAGGCCGGGCTGACCAAGGCCCAGGTGCGGGCCTTGAGCGCGGAACTGGGCCTGCCCGGGCCGGACGAGCCGTCCAATTCCTGCCTGGCCACGCGCATTCCCCAGGGAACCCCGCTCTCGGCCCGGACCCTGGCCCGGGTGGAGGCCCTGGAGGCCTTTGCCCGGGGCCTGGGATTCTCGGACCTGCGCTGCCGCGACCAGGGCCTGTTCCTGCGCCTGGAACTGCCCGCAGGCCAGTTGGAGGCCGCCCGGGACAGACATGACGACCTGCTGGCCCGGGCCAGGGCCGCGGGATTCACGGACATCACCCTAGGAGAACGCCCCCAGCCATGAGCACGAGCTTCGACGACCTGCTCCAGGACTACGCCGCGGGCAAGGCCAGCCGCGAGGACCTCACCCGCCAGCTCCTGCGCGAGACCTACATCGACGCAGGCATGGCCAAGATCGACCACCGCCGCTCCCAGCGCACGGGCTGCGCCGAGGTCGTCTTCTGCCAGAACAAGACCCCGGACCAGGTGGCCGAGATCATGGCCCGCCTGGCCGAGCACGAGCCCCGGGTCCTGGGCACGCGGGCCTCGG
>DFYP01000143.1 GCA_002382645.1 Desulfovibrio sp. UBA4079
CTGGGCCAGGGCCGCAGCGGCCGGGCCTTCCGCGGCAGCGGCGGCCGGGGCGCCGTCGAACTCCACCCGGGCCTCGGACAGGCAGGTGGTCTTGGGATTGAAGAACGGCGAGGTCTTGTACACGTCCACGATGATCAGGCGCAGCCACTCGCTGACCACGCCGCCCAGGTCCACGGCCTGCTCGTCCGGGGTGTCCAGCAGCTCCACGCGCCGCCGCGTGCCGTCGGAAAAGGCCAATTCCAGGGTCTTGACCCGGTTGTACTTGGAAAACCAGGTGGGGTCGCCGATGCCGTTCCGGAGCACGAGCCGCCGCAGCGCGGCCTTGCCGCCGAAGCTGAACTCCACCCACTCGCCCGCGCCCACGCCCTCGCCGCCCTCGGCCCAGGCCGTTGTCGGGTCGTTGTCCTGGAGCTTTTCCGGGGCAAAGCCCATGAACAGGGAGGCGGCCGTGGACGAGGCCGTGACCTGCGCGTCCCCGGCCCAGGCTCCGGAATGCCAGCAGATTGCGGCCAGCAAAAGCACTGCGATGATCAGTCTGCGCACACCGTTCCTCCCGGCCTGCGCGAACCTACCGGCAAGCCCTGGGCGCGTCAATCGCGCCGGAAAAAACACGGCGGCCCCCCTGGGGATCGGGGGCCGCCGCCGGGATCGGGATCTAGTAGCGGTAGTGATCGGACTTGAACGGGCCGTCCTGGGGCACACCGATGTAGGCGGCCTGCTCCGGGGTGAGCACGTCGAGCTTGGCGCCCACCCGCTCCAGGTGCAGCCGGGCCACTTCCTCGTCCAGCTTCTTGGACAGGACCATGACCTTGGGCGTGTACTTGTGGCTGGCCAGGTCCATCTGGGCCAGGACCTGGTTGGTGAAGCTGTTGCTCATGACGAAGCTGGGGTGGCCCGTGGCGCAGCCCAGGTTCACCAGCCGGCCCTCGGCCAGGACGATGATGGACCGGCCGTTGGGCAGGATCCACTTGTCCACCTGGGGCTTGACCTCGATCTTCTTGCACTTGGCATTCTCTTCCAGGAAGGACATCTCGATCTCGGAGTCGAAGTGGCCGATGTTGCAGAGGATGGCCTCGTTCTTCATCTTGAGCATGTGCTGGCCGGTGATCACGTGCCAGTTGCCCGTGGCCGTGACGAAGATGTCGCCCAGGGCCACGGCCTCGTTCATGGGCACCACCTCGTAGCCCTCCATGGCCGCCTGCAGGGCGCAGATGGGGTCGATCTCCGTGACCAGGACCCGGGCCCCGAAGCCGCGCATGGACTGGGCGCAGCCCTTGCCCACGTCGCCGTATCCGGCCACCACCACGACCTTGCCCGCGATCATCACGTCCGTGGCGCGCTTGATGCCGTCGGCCAGGGACTCGCGGCAGCCGTAGAGGTTGTCGAACTTGGACTTGGTCACCGAGTCGTTGACGTTGATGGCCGGGAAGAGCAGCTCGCCCTTCTTCTGCATCTCGTAGAGCCGGTGCACGCCGGTGGTGGTTTCCTCGGACACGCCGCGGATGCCCTTGGCGATGCGGGTCCACTTCTTGGGGTCCAGGGCGTGGCCCGCGGCCAGGCGCTCCATGACGATGCGGAACTCCTTGTTGCTCTGCTTCTTCTGGAGCAGGGCCGGGCTCTTCTCGACCTTCACGCCCTGGTGCACGAGCAGCGTGGCGTCGCCGCCGTCATCCACGATGAGGTCCGGGCCCGAGCCGTCGGGCCAGGTCAGGGCCTGCTCGGTGCACCACCAGTACTCCTCCAGGGTCTCGCCCTTCCAGGCGAAAACCGCGGCGGTCTTGGCCTTGGCGATGGCCGCGGCGGCGTGGTCCTGGGTCGAGAAGATGTTGCAGGAGGCCCAGCGGATGTCCGCGCCCAGGGCGTACAGGGTCTCGATGAGCATGGCGGTCTGGATGGTCATGTGCAGGCTGCCCATGATCTTCAGGCCCTTGAGCGGCTTCTTCTTGCCGTACTTCTTGCGCAGGGCCATGAGGCCGGGCATCTCGTTCTCGGCCAGGTCCAGCTCCTTGCGGCCCCATTCGGCCAGGGACATATCCCGGACCTTGTGCTTGAGCTTGGGGTCCACGGGCATGACGGCGGGCTTCTTGGCAGACATGGAATCCTCCTCGGGAGTCTTGCGCCGATTGTGCGCCGGAACGGCGGACTGCGGCATTATTTTTTGACGGCCTCGTACACAACGACGAAGAGGCCGCGGTTCACGGGAAAGCGCTCCACGGAGCGCACCTCGAAACGGGCCTGGGCCAGCCACTGGCGCATGGCCTCCTGGGAGAAGCCCAGGCGGTGGTCGCCGTAGCTGGCGCGCATGTCCTCCTCGCGGTGCTCGTCGAAATCCGCCACCAGGAGGCGGCCGTCGAACTTGAGCACCCGCGCGGCCTCGGCCAGGGCCTGGGCCGGCTGGTCCAGGTGGTGCAGGACCATGGAGAGCACGGCGAAGTCCGCCTCCCAGTCGCGCAGGGGCAGGTGGGTCAGCTCGCCGATGCGCAGGCTCACGGCCGCGTTGCCGCGGAAGCGCTTGGCCGCGATCTCGAGCATGCGCGGGGAGTTGTCCACGCCGATGGCCTTGAGGGCCTTGGGCGCCAGCCGGGCCAGCAACTCGCCGGTGCCGCAGCCCAGGTCCGCGGCCGTGGCGTTCTTGGGCATGCGGCCGAGGATGGCCGCGGCCAGGTCGAAGTCGCCCAGGACCTCGCGCTGGAGACGGTCCCATTCCGGGGCGATGGCGTCGAAGAAGCGGCGGGTGGCCGTGGCCCGCTCCCGGACCACGGCGGCGGCCTCCTCCAGGTCCCGGGCCAGGTCCGGCTCCTGGGCCAGCAGCGGCAGGGCGGCGTTGAGAAAGGCCCGGCCCTCGCCGGACTCGGCCACCCGGTAGTAGGACCAGAGGCCCTCGCGCCGCAGTTCCAGGAGCCCGGAATCCACCAAAACCTTCAGGTGGCGCGAAACCCGGGATTGGCCCAGGCCCAGGGCCTGGACGATCTCGCCCACGTTCAGCTCGTAGCGCAGGAGCACATGCACCAGACGCACCCGCGAGGGCTCGCCCAGGGCCTTGCAATAGGTCACCAGGCGCACGGCCGGCTCCCTATATCTGGATATCCTGATGCAGTCATGAAGCAGGGATATCCGAGAGCCGCTCCCCCGTCAAGCCGCACCTTGCCCCGCCCCGGGCTCCATTCTATAAGGGAGCTTCAGGGCGCAGGAGGCCCGGCCATGACCACGCATCGACGCTTCATCAGGAAACACGGCGGACCCAGGCGGCTGGGCCAGGCCCTGGGCCGCGCCCTGGTCCGGCTGGACGCCAAGGGCGGGCTGCGCCTGGTGCGGCTCTGGCGGGCCTGGCGCGAACTCCTGGGCCCGGAACTGGCTCCGCTCATGCGGCCCCTGGGGCACCGCGAGCGCACCCTGATCCTGGCCACCGAGGACCCGGTAGTGGCCCAGGAGGCCAGTTTCCTGGCGCCCCTGGTCCTGGAAAAGGTGCACGAGTTTCTCGGCGAGGAAGTCTTTGACAAAGTGCACTTCGAGCTGTTAAGCGGCAGAGTTCCGTTGGACGAGCAGACGGCCCCGGCCCCTGCGCCGTCCCCGGCCCGGCCCAAGAAGCCGGGAAATCTGGGCGGACTGACCGCACTTTTGGAGGGCGATTCGCCCGTGGCCCGATGCTACCGGGCCTACCTGCGGCTGTTCGCCGCGCAGGAAAACGAGCCGACCCCCACGGGGGCAGGAGGACATGATGAGCGACGACAAGATCATTGAGATTTCCTTCGACAGCCTGGGCCTGACCAAGCCCCTGGAGAAGATGACCGCCAAGGAGCTCCGCCAGCTCTGCATGGACAAGATCCCGCAGATCCAGGGCGCCTCGGGCATGACCAAGGAAGACCTGGTCGGCACCATCAAGACCACCTTCGGCATCAAGGATGAGGAAGGCGCGGTGAGCCCCTACAAGGACCAGGTCCGGGCCATCAAGCGCACCATCCGCGAGCTGCGCGTGAAGAAGACCGGCCTCTCCGTCCGCAAGGAGAAGGAGATCCTGCGCCGCAAGATCAACAAGCTCAAGAAGCGCACCCGCCGGCTGGCCTCCGCCGCCTAGGGAGCGTTGGCCTTGGCGGCCCTGCGGGGTATTGACTTCCCCAGGGGGAGCCGCTAAAGGCATTGCCTCGCTGCTGGGGGATCGTTCAATTGGCAGGACGGCGGATTCTGGCTCCGCTAATCAAGGTTCGAGTCCTTGTCCCCCAGCCAATTTTTTCCGGCACGTCCCCATCGTCTAGCCCGGTCCAGGACGTCGGCCTTTCACGCCGATAACAGGGGTTCANNAATCCCCTTGGGGACGCCAACGATTACACATGGTTACATCTCCGTAGCCATTCTGTTAGCCGGTGGATATACCGGCGGATATCCCGAACCCTCGGAGCTGATACCTCCGGGGGTTCGGCCGTTTTGGGCGAAGGCGATTACCTTCGCCGGGCCTGCGTTGCGCGTTGCGGCTTCACGAAGCCGGTTCAGGTCCAGGCCCAGGCTCTTCAGATAGCGTTCCGTGGTGGACGCGCTTTCGTGCCTGAGCCAGAGCTGGATTTCATGGACAAGCGCCCCGCCCTTGTAGAGCATGACGGCCCGCAAATGCCGGACCGCATGGAAGCCGAAGGGCTTCACCCCTGCCCGCTTGCAAAGCCTGGGCATGAGGTGCTGGCGGGACTTGAACGGGCCACCCGGGACATGGTTCTTGCTCGGGGTGTCTTCAAGGCAGGTGAAGACGTGCTCGGCAGTCTTGTAGGGCCTCGCGTCCCACCACCAGACAAGCGCCTGGCGCAGCTCCGGCAGGATGGGCAGGCAGTCGGCCCGCCAAGATGACCCGCGGGTTTTCTTCGTGAACAGGCGCAGCGTGTTGTTCTTGAAGTCCACGTCCGCCCACTTGAGCCGGAATAGCTCTTCCCGGCGGGCGGCCGTGTACAAGTAGGCCGTCAGCATCACGCGGTCCTGGCCTTGGGCCACTTCCAGCACTCGCCAGAAGTCTTCCTCGGGCGGGACATAGCGCGGACTCCGCTCTTCGGGGAACTTGTCCACGGCAAGGAAGGGGTTGTCCACGGCCGGGAATCCGTCCATGAACTTGCGGCCCCACTTCCATGCGGCGGCCAGGTTCTTGCGGTCCCGATTCGCGGCATGGCCGGACCGCGTGTCCGCCTGGCCCTGGAGGAAACCCAGGGCAACCCGCGGCGTGATCTCGGCCAGGGTGCGCCCTTCCCCGATATGCTCAAGCAGCTTTGCCATTGCCGTTCTCTTCTCCCAGAATGTCCGCCCCGCGCATCTCCGCTTGGCGTCTTCCAGGTAGGACACTGCCCAGGCCAATGGCTCGGGCTCTTTCAGCAAGGTCTCGCCCTTCAGCTCTTCTCGCTTCCAGCTTTCTTCCCACAGGAGCGCGGCCTTGTACTCCTTCGGCCCGCTCCCGAACCACTTGCTGGCGACGATCTTGCCCCCTGTCTTCACGACAGCACGCCACCGGGTCTTGCCTCGACGCAAGGTCTGCGTTGGCATCGATGACTCTCCTTATTCGGTTTTCAAAGAACCGAAGGCGTCCCGGGGCAACCCGCACGCCGCCAAGTGAGTCAGAATATTTCTTCACGGTCCGCACGTCCACCCCCAGGACAAGCGCCACTTCCTGGGCCGTCATGGGCTCGCCCAAGTCGTTCTGGAGGCGTTCGCGTGCGTTCATCTGGTTCGTTTCCAGGGCGGCCCCCCAGCCGAAGCCAGGGGGCCAGGTGCCGCCTAGAAGATATCCAGCACGTCCTTCAAGCGGGATCTGCAATCACCCAGGATGTAGGACAGTCCCCGCATGGCGGGCTCTTCCATTGAGGACTCATCTTGAAAGCCCTCAAGGGCAAACCGAAGGAAATTGAGCTTGTCCATGACTTCCATCGTGGCTTCGTTGGCCTTGTTCAGCGCCACGTTGGAAACCGTTCTGGTTCCGTCAGTGTTGGCGGCTTCGCCCTTGCGGGCATGGTCGGGGGTGGGATACTTGGAGTCAGCCATTGCGAAAACCTCCGCGTTTTCGTTGGTCAGGGGTGGGGGGACGCGCCTGCGAAGCAAAGCCCCCTGCCCCGCTCTATTGGTCTCTCCGGTCACACTATGCGGCCGGCTCGACTCCTTTCTGGCTGGCGAACTCATCTCCGCCGGGCCTGGGGTTCCATCCTTCAGCCTCGCGCACTTCGTTGGGGCTCAGGATGCCGTTCTTGACCGCGATTTCATGCCCCTGCCACCTAGCCCCATGATCCCCGCGCAGGAAGCCGCTCAGGTCGAACTCAACCTGATAGGCGGCCCGGTCCATTTCGGAGAAGACGGCCCGCGAAAACTCGGCTTCGAGCTTGCGGCACCAGGGGCCAATCGTGAACGTGGCGAACCACTTTCCCGCGGTCTCGCTGTTGGTGAAGGTGCTGTGGTCCCAAATGCCCACCATTGGGGGCGGGACCTGGAAGATGCGGGCCAGTTCCTCGGCCGTGAACCGGCGGCTGGCCAGAAGCTCAGCATCCTCGGGAGAGACGGAAATCTGCTTCCAGTGAAGGCCCTGATCCAGAAGCATGACCTTGCGGGCGTTCTGAGGGCCGGTGTAGGCGTCCTGGAATTGCTTGTGAAGACGCTTGTAGGCTTCATCGGCCAGCTTGGCGTCCGTCTCCAGCGAACCGCTGGGAGTCGCCCCGTTGCGATACATGCTTTCCGCGAACTCCTGGACGCTGAGCCCGGCGCTCACCACGGAAGCAGCGCGCTGCAGCCTGGACTTGCCCAGGAGAGTGTCGTCAGTGCGGTCCCGCAGATGCAGGACTTCGCCTTCCAAAAGGCGGCGCATCC
Organism: Desulfovibrio sp. UBA4079; assembly: GCA_002382645.1. Classification (GTDB taxonomy): domain Bacteria; phylum Desulfobacterota; class Desulfovibrionia; order Desulfovibrionales; family Desulfovibrionaceae; genus Aminidesulfovibrio. The sequence continues at coordinate 6,823 of DFYP01000143.1, forward strand.
GGCCGTTGCCGCCGTAAATGCTGGTGATCTCCGTCACGTCATAGACAAGCCTCCCGGTGGGGAGCATCTGGACGCTGACCCACTCCCAGGGGATCGGCTTCAGGGCCTTCAGGCGTCCCGCCCGGTCCGTAACGATCTCGGCCAGGGCATTGCCGCGCAGGAGCGCCGAAGCTATGACGAACTCGATGAAATCCGGCCAGGTCTGCCGCTCATTCGGCCCGTTCTGGATCAGCCCGGCAAGCGGGTGCTCCGGGGCTTCGATGCGGTTTTTCCCGTCGCGGCGGTAGATGTAGGCCGGGAGGCTGGAAATGGACGTGCTGATGGCCTGGACGCACGCCAGAACCGTGCTCAGGTTCTCGGCAATGCGGCTGTTGACCACGCGGCCCGTGCCGGTGTTCATGCCGCTCAGGGCGTCCCAGGAGGGGCAGGCGGCCCGCTCTTCCTTCTGGCCGAGGATTCGCTTCAGGATGTTCATCGAACAGTCTCCAGGTAGCGCAGTGCGTTGGACAGGCGGGCCGGAACCTTGGCCCGGGCCGCGACAACGGTGCCGGAGTAGGCGGGCCAGGCCGAGACCACGGACACTTCATGCAGGACCACGGACCGCAATTCCCGGCGGCGGCCCTGCCAGCGCTCCCCGTCCTTCGCCACGGTGAAGCCGAAGCTCATGCCCCCCAGGTCACCGCGCTCGGCAAGGGCCAGCACGTCACGGCCCAGGGAGGTGTCGGGAAGGTCGATCTCGAAGGATAGGCCCTTGGAATCCTCGGCAAGCCGGAGGGACCGGCTCCGGGTGCGGGCCAGGAGCTTGGAAGGGTCATGGTCCACCAGGGCCAGCACGTCCCTGCCGGTCAGGCTGGAAGCGAAGGCCCCGGGCATGATGATCTCGGAGAAGTCGGCAATGCGGGCCTCGGTTCCGAAGGTCGCGGCGTAGCCTTCCAGCTTGCGCCCGGCGGCTCGGATTTCCGTCACATAGCGCCGTTCCATGTCCTGCATTTCACGTTTCCCGCTTGGCTGCTCTTCAGGCCCAGGCCGCCACGCCTGGACGATCTGACCATCTCGGCCAGATTTCGCTTGCGTTGCTCTACGCGGCCAGGCCCACGTTCACCGAAGCCGCGAAGCTCTCTTCATGGCGCACGGCAACGTCACAGGTCAGCATTCCGCGGACCTGGACGTTGCCCTTCGAGTAGGCGGTGGACTCGTAGGGGTTCACCAGGATCTCGAAGGCGCTCCAGTAACCCAGGATCAGGTCGCCCCAGGCCCCGAAGATCAGGGTGCCGGATTCGGGGCTGGCTGCGGTCGGCCCCAGAGTGGTCCGGGCCACGTTGTACCCGGCCAGCGTGTTCAGCTCGGACATGATGTAGCCCAGCTCGGGGGCGTCGGCGTCCTTGGCGATACGGCGCAGGGCGCGGAACACGGCCGGATGCCCCAGGAAGGCGTTCCCTTCCACGTTGGCGTCTTCCACCAGGCCGATCAGCTCCAGGAGGTTGGCCCAGGTGGGGGTCGCCATGTTGTGGTCCGCGGTGGCGGCCACTTCCAGGATGCCGTCCGGCTCATTGGAGCCGCCGCCCTTGATGGCCGCAGCGTCCACGGCCTCGGCCAGAATCTTGGCGAAGTCGTCACGGACCAGCTCTTCAATGCCCGGGGAGGTCTGAAGCAGCATGTTCCGGCTGAACTCGGTAAGGGCCCCGGCGTGCTTCGGGGTCATGCTCACCTTGGTGAAGCCCACGTCCGAGGGAGACAGGCCGCTGTTCTCGGCCACCCAGGCCGCGGTCGCGGAAGCCTTGAGCTTGGGAATGTCCACATTGCCCACCAGGCCATTCAGGACGATGGCACCCAGGCTGTTCACCTTGAGGGCGGCCCGCAGGCGGTCGATGTACAGATTGCCCAGGTGGTCCGTGGCGATGATGTTGGAGCCGGGGCCAGCCACCGGGGCCCCCGTGGTGATGACGCGCTTCTCGAAGCACTGCATCGGAACCAACACACCCTGGGGTTTGACCCCCATCCGGCGGGCCAGCTCCTGGGAAAGCTCCCGCTCTCGGCCGCTGTCCACGTTCAGGTCAGGCACCTGGGCAGCGATGGCCCGAACCAGGGAGAAGTTCCGCAGCTCGGCGTCCAGGTTGGTGTCGCCCGTGCCTGTGATCTGCTGGCCCTGGGCACGGCGGTCGGCTTCGTCCAGAAGGGTCTGGCGCTCGATGCGCTTTTCCACCCCGGCCAGGTCAGCCTTGAGGGTGTCGAACCGCTGGGCCTGTTCGGCGCTCAGGTCGCCGCCCTCGCCGCCGGGTGTGTCGGCCAGCTTCCGCATCTCGGCCACGATCCGGCCGCGCTGTTCCAGAAGGTCTTTCATTCTCATTCTCATTCTCCTATCGCGTCCGCCGTGTTGGCGGCCGGTTTCGTTTTCGCGGCGTTGGGAGCCTTTCCGTGCATTCAGCAGAAGCAACCCTGGCGCTTTCCGAGGCTCCCTTGCGATTCTTGGACGCGCCGCGCCGCCCGCAGATCAAGGGCCAGGGGAAGGCGACTATTCGTCTTCGAGCGTGAGCTTGCGAAGTTCTTCCTCAAGCTCACGCTTTTTCTCTTCTCGCGCTTCTCTATGCTTGGCGCGGATGAAGTCCAAAACCATCGGATCGGGGACGTTGGCAGGAATAACCACACCATCATCTCCTGCGTTCACGATGGACATATCCAGGAGACCGGCGAAGCGAGTCTTGAACTGTTCATCGGTCACATACTTTGGCGATTCCAGGAAATCCAAAACGCCTTCCAGGATGTCACCGATAGGGCGTTCATACTTCTGAGCCAGAGCGCGGAGCCGATTGGCAACACTGGGTTCGATCCTGAATGTCACGATTTTCTTGACCATTTTATGATCCTCCAATTCGTTTTTCTTAATGTAATACCCTTTGACGTATTACGTCAATAGGATTTCATATTGAGAATTACTTTTTTCAGGCAGTCAAGAATATCGGCCTGTTAAAGTCTATCTCCACCGGCTTCGGCTCCCGGGCGTGAAGGCCGATGGCCATGCACAGGGCCACCATGCCGTCAATGCGGTCCAGGCTCTTGCCCTTGTCCAGCTTCCGCGCCCCGGCCGGGTCCACCTGGACAACGCAATTCGCGCAGTTCCAGGTCAGGACAGGATGCCCGCCATGCCGGAGCTTGGCGTCAAGGATCGCCGTCTCCAGCGCATCCACGGCAGGCCCCATGTCTTTGAACCCCTGGCCCCAGGGCTTCATGGGCAACTCTAACCCTTCGTCAGCAAGGATTTTTTTCAGGTCTTCGATGCGCCAGCGGTCATAGGCGATGCCCTGGATATCGAAGATCCCGGCCAGCTCCCCGAGGCGCAGGGCCACGGCAAGCTTGTCGATGGCCCGTCCAGGGAGCGCGGAAATAGACCCCTGCCGCGCCCACAGGCCATAGGGCACCCGGTCCTTGTCCTCGCGCTCCTGGATATTGTCCCCTGGCACCCAAAAGAACGGCAGG
>DFYP01000098.1 GCA_002382645.1 Desulfovibrio sp. UBA4079
CCAACGGCTCGGGCAAGACCACCCTGCTCCTGACCCTGGCCGGGGCCCTGCCCCTGCTCTCGGGCCGCGTGACCCTGGCCGGCAGGCCGCTCGACTCCCTGCGGCCCCGGGAACGCGCCCGGCTGGCCGCCTCCGTGCCCCAGCAGGCCGCGCCCCCGGAACTGCGGGTCCTCTCCGTGGCCCTCATGGGCCGCTACGCCCACACCTCGTTCCTGGGCGGGTATACTGAGGAGGACCGGGCCAAGGCCGGCAACGCCCTGGCGGAGACCGGCTGCATACATCTGGCCCAGCGCCGGGCCGACCGGCTCTCGGGCGGGGAATGGCGGCGGGTGCTCCTGGCCCGGGCCCTGGCCCAGGAGGCCGACCTGCTCCTCCTGGACGAGGCCGCCTCGGGCCTGGACCCGGCACGCCAGGCCGAGACCGCCGAACTGCTGCTCCGGCGCAACGCCGCGGGCCTGACCATGCTCTCGGCCATCCACGACCTGAATCTGGCGGCCCTGACCTGCCGCCGTCTGCTCTTTCTCAAGAACGGGCGCCTGGCACTGGACGGGGCCGTGGCCGACGTCTTCACCGAAGAACACCTCTCGGAGATCTATGAAACGCGCATCCTCGTCTCCCGGCACCCGTTGCTGGGCGCGCCCCAGGCCCATCTGGCTCCCGGCGCTCCTGCTGCTCCTGCTGGCGGTTCCGGCCCTGGCCGGACCGGTTGAGACCACCGACGACCTGGGCCGCAGCGTGCGGCTCCCCGCCCCGGCCCGGCGCATCGTGGCCCTGTACGGGGCCTTCAACGAGATCCTGGACGGCATGGGGCTCGCGGCACGCATCGCGGCCCGCACCCAGGCCGACGTCCTGCCCGCGTCCATCCTGGACCGGCCGGTCATCGGCACGCACATGCGGCCCAACGTGGAGATGATCGTGGCCCTCAAACCGGACCTGGTGCTCCAGATGGGCGGCCGGGCCGAGGCCCAGGCCCCGCTGCGCGACCTGGAGCGCTTCGGCCTGACCACGGCCTTTTTCGAGGTCCGCGACTTTGACCAGCTCTTTTCCGTGATCGGGCGCCTGGGCCTGCTCTGCGCCGAGCCCCAGGCCGCGGCCCAGCTCACCCAAGCCCTGCAGGGCCGTCTCGCAGCCGTGGGCCGGCGCGTGGCCGGGGCCGGAGCGCCCCGGGTCCTGTTCGAGGTGCGCTGGCCCAACCTCCTGGCCGCCGGACAGGGCTCCATGGTGGACGCCGTGATCCGGGCCGCGGGCGGAATCAACGCCGTGGCCCTGGAGGACAAGCTGGCCCGGCTCTCGGAAGAGGAGGTCTTCCGCCTGGACCCGGACGCCTACGTGCTCCAGCGCGGGGTCATGAACGCCGAGCCCCTGCCCCCGGACCAGCGGCCGCACCTGGCCGTCCTGCGGGCCGTGCGCCAGGGCCGGGTCCTGGTGGTGGACGAACAGGTCTTCTCGCGGCCCGGGCCGCGCAACGTGGAAGCCGTGGAGCAGCTCGCCCGCTTCCTGCACCCCGAACGCTTCCAGGACACACAATGACGCAAGGCACCCTGTTCGGACTGGGCGTGGGCCCGGGCGATCCCGAGCTCCTGACCCTCAAGGCCGCGCGCGTGCTGGCCGGGGTCTCGGTGGTCCTGGCCGCGGCCTCGCCCAAGAACGACGCCTCCCGGGCCCTGGAGATCGCGGCCCCGCACCTGCCCGCAGAGGCCGAGGTCCTGCGCCTGGACTTCCCCATGACCCGGGACCGGGCCGCGCTCACGGCCGCCTGGCGGGAGAACGCCGAAAAGACCCTGGAGGTGCTCGACGCGGGCAGGGACGCCGCCTTCCTGACCCTGGGCGACCCCATGACCTACAGCACCTTCGGCTACCTCCTGCGCACCCTGGGCGAGCTGGGCCCCCTGCCCCGGGTGGAGATCGTGCCCGGGATCACCTCCTACCAGGCCGCGGCCGCGCGCATCGCCCGGCCCCTGGTGGAGGCCGAGGAAAGCCTGCTGGTCATCCCCGGGGTCTGCTCGGCCGAGAAGCTGGAAAAACTCCTGGCCTGCGCGGACAACGCCGTGATCCTCAAGGCCTACCGCAACCTGCCGGAGATCCGCGCGGCCCTGGACCGCCTTGACCTGACCCGGTCCTCCATGTTTGTGTCCCGGCTGGGACTGCCGGGCGAGCTGGTCTGCGAGGACCTCGCGGACGCCCCCGAAACGCCCCACTACTTCTCCCTGATCCTGGTCCGAAAAGAGAAGGCATGAACCTGGCCATCCTTTTGGCGGCCTATGGGTCCCGGCAACCCGGGGCCCTGGCCGTCATCGAGAACATCCGTGAGCGCGTGCAGGCGGCCCATCCCGAGGCCGCCTGTAACGTGGCCTTCACCTCGCGCTGCGTGCGCGGGCACCTGGCCCGCCAGGGCCAGGCCGCGGACTCCGTGGCCGAGGCCCTGGACAAGCTCCGCGGCCAGGGCTTCGGGCGCGTGGCCGTGCTCTCCCTGCACATCGTGCCCGGCGAGGAGTTCGAGAGCGTGCTCGCGGCCGCGGACGAGGCCCGGACCCGCGGCCAGAGCGTGGAGGTGGCCGGACCGCTCCTCACCGGCGAGGACGACGTGGAGCGGGTGGCCGGAATCCTGGCCCGGCTCTTCCCGGAGCGCCCCGGCGCGGGAGAGACCGTGCTGCTCATGGGCCACGGCAGCAAGCATCCGGGCAACTCCCTGTACGCCGGCCTGGAC
>DFYP01000008.1 GCA_002382645.1 Desulfovibrio sp. UBA4079
CCCCTGCCCGCGGCCAAGCCCGCTCCGGCCAAGGCCGCCCCGGCCAAGGCCACGGCCGAGGAACCCATCGGCGGGGTGGCCCTGGACATGGGCGACGACGGCGAATTCGAACGGTTCTGACCCGCGTGCAACGGGGGTTTCCCCGGGCCCCCGTCCCCTTCGGGGGAAACGCGAGGCGCCCCGTCATGCTCCGGCATGGCGGGGCGCCGTCATTGTGGGGGANNGGCCGTTCAAAAAACGCGCGGGCAAGGCGCGGGAAAAACGCAAGCCCGACGCCTATTCCCCATACGCGAGGGTTTGCGTTTCTCGCGGCAACGCCGCCATCGCGGAATTTTCAACGGCCCGCTAGCGGAACGGTCTGTAGTGCGGCTCACTGGCCAGGGCCAGCATCTCGCGGTCCCCGCCGGAGTCGCCGTAGACGTGGATCGGCGCGTACTCGGCCGGGTCCAGCAGGGCCGTGATCCGGCGCACCTTTTCCGGGCCGTGGCAGTTGGCCCCGGCGAAATTCCCGGTGATCCGCCCGGCCGCCACCTCGGCCTCGGTGGCCGCCAGCTCCAGGCCCTGGTCCGCGCACCAGCCGCCCACCCAGTCCGCAAGCGAGGCCGAGACCACCAGCACCCGGTCGCCGCGCGCCTGGTGTTCGCGGATGCGCGCGAGCGCCCCGGGCCGGATGAGCCCGGGCAGGACCTCGCGGCAGAAGGACTCCCCGGCGGCCCGGAAGCGCTCCACGGGCCAGCCCCGGAAGAAGCGGCGCAGCACCAGGCTCTTGGCCCGGGCATTGCCCACGAGCCCGAGCTTGTAGCCCAGGAGCACGGGCAGCAGGGCCAGGGCGCCGAGATAGAAGCGCGGCCCGGCCACGGCGTGGCGCAGGAAGTGGTAGAGCGTGTCGGCCCGGGTGATGGTGCCGTCGAAGTCGAACAGCGCAAGCCCCCGGCTCACGGCTCCTCCGCCTGGTCGAAGAGCAGGAACCCGTGGTCCTCGTAGAAGAACAGGAGATAGCCCGGGCCCTGGGGAATCGTGTCCGAATAGGGCAGGTCCGAGAAGCCGTTCTCGGAAAGGAGCCGGTCCGTGCTCAGGGCGAAGCGGTGGGCCAGGAGATAGACCGTGGGCTCCTTGAAGGCCCGGGCCCGGACCAGGTTGTCGCGCACGATGAAGGCGTGCAGGCTCTGCTTCTCGAAGACGAAACGCGCGGTGAGCGCGATGGTCAGGCCGCAGACCAGGACGATGCCCAGGGCCAGGCCCCGGGCCAGGACCCCGGCCCCTGTCCGCCCGGGCTTGAGCCAGAGGAGCAGCGGGCTCCAGAGCATCCAGAACTGCGGGGCGTAGCGCGCCCACCAGGCCTCGGGATTGATGAGCGTGGAGCCGAGCACCCCGGCGGCCAGGAGCAGGGCGTACTTGCCCCGGCCCCGGGCCAGGACCCGGCGCGGCCGCACCAGGGCCACCCCGGCCAGCAGCCCGGAGAACACGAGGACCGCGCCCATGTACGGCCCGAACCCGCCCACCCGGGGGTCGGGCACGGTGAGGGCCTGGAACTCCTCCACCCGGCCCGGGAAGTCGAAGGGGTTCTTCAGCTCGGGCGCGGGGTCGCGCTCCACGATCTCGCAGCGCGAGAAGTTGGACACGATGAGGTTGGCCAGCGGATTCTTGCCGCTCATGTACGGCGGCCGGAAGTGCTCGATGATCGAGCGGCCCTTGTGCTCGCCCATGAGCGGATGGAAGATGTGGTAGCCGCGCAGGAGGTTGTGGAGATAGGGGCTGGCGCCCAGGCCCAGGCCCAGGCAGAGCACGGCCAGGCCCAGGCAGCCGGCCCGCAGCAGATAGGTGCGCCGGGCGTGGACCAAGCAGAAGCCGCAGAGGCAGAACAGCGCCACCCCGGCATAGACCAGGCCCGTGAACTTCAGGTTGGCCAGGAGCGCGCCGCTCATGGCCGCCAGGACCGCGTCCGCGGAATGGGCCCGGCCCCTGGCCCGGGCCAGGACCACGGTCTGGCCCAGGAGCACGGCCAGAAGCCCGTAGAGCGGGCCGTCCACGTAGAAGGTGAAGAACTGGCTGAGGACCACGGGATTGAGCGCCAGCAGGACGGCTCCGGCCAGGGCGTACACCCGGCGGACGCCCTGGTTCAGGAACAGCCGGAGCATCCCGAAGAAGCCGGCGCAGAGGAACAGGGCCTGGAGGCCCTTGGCGTTCTGGATCGAGGGCGTCCACTGGGCCAGGGCCGCGGCCAGGACCCAGGAGAGCTTGGGATAGTCGTCCACCCAGTGGTTGCCCGGATAGATCTGGATGAGCGGGTTGAGCCCGTCCAGGAAGGCCAGCACGGCCTCCTGGTGGTAGGCCTTGCCGTCGTAGGAGGTGTCGAAGAAGACCCCGCCCAGCCAGAGCCCGGCCAGGAACAGGGCCAGGAACAGCCCGATGCAGGCCAGCCTGCGGCCCCGGGACAGGTCCCGGCGCAGGAGCGTCCAGAACAGGAGCGCGGACCCGGCCAGGCCCAGGGGCAGCAGGGTCCGGTCCACCCCGCCCTCCAGGGCGAAGGTGATCTGGGCCGCCAGGAAGAGCACGAAGGGCAGGCCCAGGAACAGCAGGGCGAGCCCCAGGCAAAGGGCCTGGAGCGGCTCCATCCGGGGCGGCGTCCCGGGGGCGCGGCGGGCCCGGGCCGCGAACCAGAGGGCGATGAGGCCCGCGGCCAGGAACAGGAGGGCGGCTGCGGTGAGCATCAGCGGAAGGCGATGAGGCTGACCCCGGCCATGATGAGCACGAGTCCCAGCCCGTAGGTCAGGTTCAGGCGCTCCCCGAGCAGACCCACGGAGAGCAGGGCCACCAGCACATAGCTCAGGGAGACCACGGGATAGGCGATGGACAGGGGCATGTCCTTGAGCGTCAGGATCCAGGTCACCGTGGCCGCGCCGTAGATGAAGACCCCCACCAGCAGATGCCAGGACAGGCAGAAGCCGAACAGGTTGAGCGAGCAGGCCGCCCCGTTCTTGAGGCCCTCGGCCCCGAGCTTCAGGAGGATCTGGCCCACGCTGATGAGCAGGACCGTGGCCGCGAGCAGAACGTATTTCATGCGATCCCTCTACCTCAGAAGATTGCGCCAGACCACCACAGCCACGAAGAACGCGCCCCAGCAGAGGATCACGGCCTGGAGGAAGCGGTCCTTGAGCACGATGCGCGTGGGCGAGCCCGAATCCTTGTACACGAAGGTCAGCTGGAGGTAGCGCAGGATGCCCAGGACCACGAAGATCACCGAGAGGTAGATCTTGTCCGTGCCGAAGTGCCCGGCCACCGTGGGCGTGAGCGTGTACATGGTGTAGGCCACCACGACCACCGCGGCCATGATGCCCAGGCTCACGTTGATGAACTCGAGGTTGTAGCCGGCCCCGGCCTGGCGCATGCGCTTGCCGGTCTCGAGATAGATGATCTCGTCGTCGCGGCGCTTGGCCAGGGCCAGGAACAGGGCCAGGAGGAAGGTGGTCAGGATGATCCAGGCCGAAAGCTCGATGCCCGTCGCCGCCGAGCCCACGAACAGCCGGAGCACGAAGCCCAGGGCGATGATGCTCACGTCCAGCAGGGGCACGTGCTTGAGCTTCAGGCTGTAGAGCAGGTTGAGGCCGATGTACACGAGAATCCAGACCGTGCAGGCGGGCGGCAGCAGGACCAGGCAGAGGCCCAGGCCCGCGGCCAGGAGCCCGGCCGTCAGGCCCGCGGCCAGGCCCGGGCTGACCGCGCCGCTGGCGATGGGCCGGTTCTTCTTCTTGGGGTGCTCGCGGTCGGCCTCGCGGTCGCGCAGGTCGTTGAACACGTATACCCCGCTGGCCGTGAGGCTGAAGCAGGCAAAGGCCAGGAGCGAGGTGAGCAAAAGTTGCGCTTCCGTGACCCGCGCGGCGAACAGCACCGGAGCGAAGATGAACAGGTTCTTCAAGTACTGGTGCGGCCGCAGCAGGTAGAGGATGTCTTTGGTGGTGGCCATGGTGTCTGCGCAGGTTGCAAGGTCCGGGCCAGAGGGCCGGGGCGATGTCCCGCTCTACCACCGGCCCGCGCCGCTGTAAACGCGGCCTCCCTCCCATTTGCCTGCGCCCGGTTTCGACCCTATATTGGGGTCTATGCGCACACTCCTCGTCCTGACCCTGTGCCTCACGCTGGCCGCCTGCGCGGCCAGAAGCCCCAGAGAGGCCGAGCCCGGAACCCCAGGCTCGCCCTGGCCCGCGGCCCTGGACCCGGGCCGCATGTACCACGCCTTCCGGTTCATGGCCTCGGCCCAGCAGGCCAAGCAGGCCATCTGGGACTCCCGCAGCTCCTTCACCCTGCTGGGCGGGTCCCTGGTGGACCTGGACGTGTCCCAGGGACGGCTGCGGCTCCAGACCCAGATCCGCAGCACCCGCAGCGTGGCCACCTATCCCCCGGGCACGCAGTTCCGGCGCGGCTGCATCAATCCCTCGTCCGTGACCTGCGACACCTACCCGGACTTCGTGGAGCAGACCAAGGTGGAGCGCAAGACCGTGATCCTGCCCCTGGACTCCCTGGAGTCCGTGGCGCTCTACGCCCCGGCCACGGTGCGCGCCGTGGCGGAAAAGGGCCGGATCACCGACCTGGTGGCCCGCGACCCGGAAGTGGCCGGACTCCTGGCCGACGCCCTGGCCACCCTGGCCCGGCCCTCGGGCTTCACGCCCCCGAGCGATCCGGGCCTGACCGTGAGCGACCTGACCTTTGCCCAGCGCCAGCGCCTGAACCTGTCCTCAGGCGCGCTCATCACCAGCGTGCAGCGCAACGGCCCGGCCGAACGCGCCGGGCTGCGCTACCTGGACGTGATCCTCACGGCCGACGGCAAGACCCTGGACGCCGCGGCCCTCATGGCCCGGATCAAGGCCCTGGACGCGCCCCTGCGTCTGGAGGTCCTGCACTGGCGCCTGGACAAGGACGACCCCCTGGACAAGACCGGGCCCTTTTCCACGGAACTGCGGCCGGCCCGCGACCGTTAAGGAGCCCCCATGCCGAAACTCACCGGCGTGAACCACCTGGCCATGGCCACCGGCAACATGGACGCCACCATCGCCTTCTGGCGCGACCTCCTGGGCCTGCGCCTGGTCACGGGCCTGGGCCACCCGGGCTACCGCCACTACTTCTTCGAAATCTCGGCCACGGACATGATCGCGTTCTTCGAATGGCCCGGGGTGGAGCCCGCCGCGCTCAAGGACCACGGCGCGCCCCGCACGGGCCCCCACGTCTTCGACCACGTGTCTTTCGGGGTCGAGTCCGACGACGATCTCTGGGACCTCAAGGCCAAGCTCGAGGCCGCCGGGTTCTGGGCCTCGGAGATCATCGACCACGGCTTCATCCACTCGCTCTACGCATTCGACCCGAACAACATCGCCATCGAGTTCTCCGCGCCCGTGGCCGACTGCGACGTGCGCGCATATCCCGTGAACACCGATTCCCAGCCCTCCCCCCTGGCCCAGGAAGGGCCGGACCCCCGGCCCGGCCGCTGGCCCGCGGCCACTCCCATCCCGGACCAGGACCGCGCCGTCTATCCCGGCGAAGGCGAGAAGATCAGGGAAGCCGTGGAAAAGAAAAAGAAAAGATAAGAAAAGAATGCCTCCGGCGGCCAGGGCATGGCCCTGGACCTTATTGTGGCGCGGATTCGCTGGGNNTGGGCAGACCCAGCGAATCCGCGCCACGGTAAGAGGCCGAAACCGGACATCCGTGCCCGCGTATTTCCGGGGCGGCTTTGCGTCCCGGAAATACGCGGGCACAGAATGGTCCAGGGCCGCGCCCTGGCCGGGGTGCAGGGGCTGGAAGCCCCTGCCCGCCGGAGGCCTCCCAAGGAGTCGTCATGCTGGTTCCCTTTGCCGCGCCCTGTGTGGAGGCGCGGTTCGTGTCCCGCCACAAGCGCTTCACCGTGCTCGTGGAGCGGGCCGGAGAGCGCTTCGCGGCGCACACGAACAACACGGGCTCCATGCTCGGGCTCTTGCGGCCCGGGGCCCGGGTGCTCCTGTCCGTGTCGGACAATCCGGCGAGGAAGCTCAAGCACACCCTGGAAATGGTGGAGCTGGACGGGTTCTGGGTGGGCGTGAACACATCCGCGCCGCTCCGGCTGCTCCAGGCCGCGTTCCGGGCCGGGCGGCTCCCGGGCGCGCGGGGATATGCGAACTTCCGGCGCGAGGTGGCCTGCGGGGATTCGCGGCTGGACGCGCTCCTGGAGGGGCCCGGCGGGCGGCTCTGGGTGGAGTGCAAGAACGTGACCCTGGTGGAGGACGGCGGGGTGGCGCAGTTCCCGGACGCGGTCACGGAGCGCGGGCGCAAGCATTTGTACGCCCTGGCCCGGGCCAGGGAGGCCGGGGACCGGGCCGCGCTGTTCTTCTGCGTGCAGCGGGGGGACGCGGCCTGTTTCGGCCCGGCCTGGGCCGTGGACCCGGCCTATGGCGAGGCCCTGCAGGAAGTGCTGGACAAGGGTGTGGAGCTGTGGGCATACCGGGCCCTGGTCACGCCCCGGGGGCTGGATCTGGGGCCGCGGCTGGCCCTGGCCCGGGGCTGAAGCGGGGAGACCATGCTGCGGCTCGTGTTCGGCGCCTTCATCATCAGCCTTTCGCCGGTGTTCGTGAAGCTGGCCCACGTGCCTGCGGACGTCTCGGCCTTTTACCGCATGTTCTTCGGCGGCCTGGGCCTGTGGCTCGGGCTGCGGCTGCGCGGGGTCCCCTTGCGGCCGTCCGGCCGGGCCCTGCCGCTGGCCCTGGCCTGCGCCCTGCTCTTCGGCCTGGACCTCATGTGCTGGCACCGTTCCGTGCTGTACATCGGCCCGGGCCTGGCCACGGTGCTCGGCAATTTCCAGGCCTTTCTCCTGGCGGCCCACGGCGTGCTCGTGCTCCGGGAGCGGCCCGGCCCGCGCTTCCTCGTTTCCCTGCCCCTGGCCCTGGCCGGGCTTCTGCTCATGGTCGGGCCGCAGTGGTCCCAGGCCCCGGGCGACTACCGGCTGGGCGTGCTCTTCGGCCTGCTCACCGCGGTCTGGTACGCGGCCTTCCTGCTCCTGCTCAAGCGCGCGGCCGTGCGCAGCGGCAGCCCGGACCCCATGAGCGTGATGTGCGTGGTGTCGCTGGGCGCGGCCCTGTTCCTGGGCCTGGAGGTGGGGGTTACGGGCCAGTCCTTCGCCATCCCGGACGCCCAGTCCTGGGCCGCGCTTCTGGCCTACGGGCTCCTGGGCCAGGTGCTCGGCTGGGTGCTCATCACCACGGCCATGAAGACGGCCCGGGCGGCCCTGGTGGGGCTGCTGCTCCTGGCCCAGCCCGCCCTGGCCTGCGTCTGGGACGTGCTCTTCTTCCACAAGCCGTTCACCGGGCCGGAGCTCACCGGGGTGGCCGTGGCCCTGGCGGCCATCTTCCTGGGCGCCACGGCGAGCGCCGGGAAGAACAGAGTTCACAAGAATTAGCGCCGCGTTGTTTTTTGGCCTGAACTCTGGCAAGCAGGGACGATAATTCCAAGCGGAACTATCATGATCGACACCCGCAAGCCCGAGAAAACCGGGGGGTTTCCCCGCAGCGTGAGCAAGGCCCAGGCCGTGGACACGGGCATGGCCCTGGTCCTGGTCTGCCTGCTCCTGGGCCTGTTCCGGGACCGCCCGGGCTGGTTCGTGGCGGCCGCGGCCCTGCTCGTGCTGAACATGACCGCCCCGGCCCTGTTCAAGCCCGCGGCCCGGGTCTGGCTGGGCCTGGCGCACCTGCTGGGCTCGGTCATGTCCCGGGTGCTCCTGACCCTGGTCTTCTGCCTGGTGGTCACGCCCGTGGGGCTCGTCCGCCGGGCCATGGGCCGGGACAGCCTGCGGCTCAAGCAGTTCAAGAAGGACGATTCCTCGGTGTTCCTGGTCCGGGACACGACCTTCGCAGCCCCGGACGTGGAGCAGCCGTATTAGTTCTGTGGGGGGGGGACCGGCATGACTTTTCTCCGCGATCTCTGGGGCTTTCTGAGGGTGCGCAAGAAGTTCTGGCTCCTGCCCACCATCCTGACCCTGCTCCTGTTCGGCGTGCTCATCGTGCTCTCCTCGGGCTCGGCCATCGCGCCGTTCATCTACACGCTGTTCTAGGGAGGCCCTGGTGTCCGGAGCGATCCTCGGCGTCTCGGCCTTCTACCACGACTCCGCGGCCGCGCTCCTGGGACCCGACGGCCGCATCCTGGCCGCGGCCCAGGAGGAGCGCTTCACCCGCAGGAAGCACGACCCGGACTTCCCGCGCCGGGCCGCGCGCTTTTGCCTGGACGAGGCCGGCCTCTCGCTCAACGAGCTCTCCGCCGTGGCCTTCTACGACAAGCCCTACCTCAAGTTCGAGCGGCTCCTGGAGACCTACCACGCCTTCGCGCCCCGGGGCCTGACCAGCTTCCTTTCGGCCATCCCGGTGTGGATCAAGGAAAAGCTGTTCATGCGCCGGATGCTCAACGAGGAGCTGGAAAACCTGGGTCTGGAACGGGGAAGAAAAGGACCGAAGGTCCTGTTCCCGGAGCACCACCTGTCCCACGCGGCCTCGGCCTTCTACCCCTCGCCGTTCAAAAGCGCGGCCATCCTCACCGTGGACGGGGTGGGCGAATGGGCCACCACCACCATCGGCAGGGGCGCCGGCCGCGACATCAGCATCCTGCGCGAGCTGCACTTCCCCCACTCCCTGGGCCTGCTCTACTCGGCCTTCACGGCCTTCTGCGGGTTCAAGGTGAATTCCGGGGAGTACAAGCTCATGGGCCTGGCGCCCTACGGCGACCAGGATTCCGCGCGCACGCGGAAGTTCCGCCAGGCCATCCTGGAGACGCTCCTGGACCTGCGGCCCGACGGCTCCCTGCTCCTGAACATGGACTATTTCCAGTACGCCACGGGCCTGACCATGTGCGCCGAGGGGCCCTGGCAGGAGCTCTTCGGCCTGGCCCCGCGCTCCCCGGAGAGCGGGATCGGCCAGGAGTACATGGACCTGGCCCTGGCCATCCAGCAGGTCACCGAGGAGGCCGTGTTCCGGCTGGCCGACACGGCCAGGGCGCTCACCGGCGAGGACAATCTCGTGCTGGCCGGGGGCGTGGCGCTCAACTGCGTGGCCAACGGCAAGCTCCTGCGGCGCGGGCCGTTCGCGGACATCTGGATCCAGCCCGCTGCGGGCGACGCGGGCGGGGCCCTGGGCGCGGCCCTGGCCGCCCGGCACATCTGGCAGGGCGAGGAGCGCGCGCCTCGGCCCCGGGACTCCATGGACGGGGCCTACCTGGGCCCGGAGTACGGCCCGGGCGCCGTGGCCCGCATGGCCCGGCGATGCAACGCGCCCTACCGGGCTTTCGAGGATTTCGACGCGCTCTGCGCCGAGGTCGTGGGGCTGCTGGCCCAGGGCAAGGCCGTGGGCTGGTTCCAGGGCCGCATGGAGTACGGGCCCCGGGCCCTCGGCAACCGGAGCATCCTGGGCGACCCCCGGCGGCCGGAAATGCAGAAGAAGCTCAACCTCAAGATCAAGTACCGCGAGGGGTTCCGGCCCTTCGCGCCCTCGGTGCTGGAGGAGGAGGCGGCCGCCTGCTTCGACCTGGACCGGCCCTCGCCGTACATGCTCCTGGTGGCCCCGGTGGCGGCCTCCAGGCTCAAGCCCCTGCCCCAGGGCTACGCCGGGATGCCGCTCTGGGAGCGGCTCTACGTGCAGCGCTCGGACCTGCCCGCCGTCACCCACGTGGACAACTCCGCGCGCATCCAGACCGTGTCCAAAGAGACCAACCCGCGCTACTGGCAACTGCTCGACACCATGCGCCGGCTGGAGCACTGCCCGGTGCTGGTGAACACGAGCTTCAACGTGCGCGGCGAGCCCATCGTGCGCACGCCGCTGGACGCCTACACCTGCTTCATGCGCACCGAGATGGACGCCCTCGTCCTGGGCGACGCCCTGTTCCTCAAGGAGGCCCAGCCCGCCTGGAGCGAGGACGGGGACTGGCGCACGCAGTTCGAGCTGGACTAGAGGCCATGAAACAAGGGCGGCGCTCCGCGAGGAGCGCCGCCCTTGTTGTTTGCGGAGCGGAAAACCCTACTGCACCAGGACCCAGGTGCCGTCGTCGT
>DFYP01000007.1 GCA_002382645.1 Desulfovibrio sp. UBA4079
CTGCGCGGCGTCATCGAGGCGCCCGAAGAGGACCTGCCCGCGCTCTCGGCAGCGGCCCTGGCCGTGCGGCTGGGCCGGCTGGGCGACCAGGTGTCCTTCTGCGCCATCGTCAACGTGAAGAGCGGCGGCTGTTCCGAGAACTGCGCCTTCTGCGCCCAGTCCGCGCACCACCGCGCCGAGGCCCCGCGCCACGCCTTTCTGGAGCCTGCGCGCATCGGCCAGGCGGCCCGCGCCGCCCGCGTTGCCGGGGCCTCGCGCCTGGGCCTGGTGAGCAGCGGCCTGTTCCCGGCTGACGGAGATTTCGAGCGCCTGGTCTCGGCCCTGGGGCTGGTGCGCGAGGCGGGCCTCGTTGCCGACGCCTCGCCCGGAATCCTCGACCCGGACCAGCTCCAGCGCCTGCGCGCCGCCGGGCTGGCCAGCTATCACCACAACCTGGAGACGAGCCGGGCGTTCTTCCCGCAGATCTGCACCACCCATGCCTGGGATCAGGACGTGGAGGCCGTGCGCCTGGCCCAGGAGGCCGGGCTGAACGTCTGCTCGGGCGGGCTGTTCGGCCTGGGCGAGTCCTGGGACGACCGCGTGGACCTGGCCCTGACCCTGGGCCGCCTGGGCGTGACGTCCGTGCCCCTGAACTTTTTGAGCCCCATCCCGGGCACGCCCCTGGAGCAGCGGCCCGCGCTCTCCCGGGCCGAGGCCCTCAAGATCATCGCGCTCTACCGCTTCCTCCTGCCCGGGGCCCATCTGCGGATCTGCGGCGGCAGGCCGCTGGTCTTCGGCGGGGACCGGGAGGCCGTGCTCCTGTCCGGGGCCGACGGGCTCATGATCGGCGACTATCTCACCACCCCGGGCGAGGACCCGACCCGGGACCGGCAGGCGGTCCTGGACCTGGGCCTGGCCCTGGAACCAGCGGAGGACCTCGCATGAACTCCCAGCCTTTGGCCCGGCTCCACGGCCTGGTCTGGACCGCCTTGCTGGCCGCGGCCGTGGCCGGAGGGGCCTGGATCAGCCTGCCCATCGGCCCGGTGCCCGTGTCGCTCCAGCCGCTCTTCGTGTTCCTGGCCGGGTTCGTGCTCGGGCCAAGGCAGGGCGCGCTCTGCGTGGGCCTCTACGTCCTGGCCGGGGCCCTGGGCCTGCCGGTGTTCGCCGGAGGCCGCGCCGGGCTGGGCCACGTGCTGGGCCCCACGGGCGGCTACCTCTTCGGCTTCATCCTCTCGGCAGCGGCCTGCGGCCTGGCCACGGGCGGCAAGGGCGGCCCCTTGCCCTGGCTCAAGGCCGCGGGCTTCGGCGCCCTGGCCCTGGTGGCGGCCTATGGGCCCGGCGTGCTCTGGCTGCGCCACTCCCTGGGCACGGACTGGCCCAAAACCCTGGCCGTCGGGCTGGTCCCGTTCCTGCCCTGGGACTGCCTCAAGATCGCGGCCGCCGCGGCTTGCTACCGCCTGCTCTCCCGGTGTAGGCTTTTGCCCGGAAGCCGGGGCTGAACCCGGCCAGGGGACGCACACATGGCCATGGACCAGCTCACCAGGGCGGTGATCCGCTCGTTCTTCCGCTCCTACCTGGTGGGCGCCAACTTCAACACCCGGGGCATGCAGAACGTGGGCCTGGCCTACGCCATGCACCCGGGGCTCGCGGCCATCCACAAGGACCCGGCCCGCCTGCGCCAGGCCGTGAAGCGCTACGTGCGCCACTACAACTCCCACCCCTTCTGGGCCCCCTGCCTGGTGGGCATCTTCCTGTCCACCGAGGCGCGCATCGCCTCCGGGACCTTCCCCCCGGCCATGCTCGACAAGGTCAAGGACCGCACCACCTACTCCTTGTCCGCCATCGGCGACTCGGTCTTCGCCGGCAGCCTGCTCATCTTCTGGGCCCTGTCCAGCGTCTGCCTGCTCCTGGCCGGGCAGACCGGGGCGGCGCTCAGCGAAGGGCTCATCTTTTTCATTGGTCTCCAGGCCTTCAAGGTGTATAGTTTCTGGCGCGGACTGCGGGGCGGCTTCCTCTTTCTGGAGCGCCTCAAGCGCTGGGACCTGATCAACTGGGGCCAGCGCGTGAAGTACGCCAACGCGGCCCTCTTGCTCTGGTTCTGGATTCTGGTATGGCCCAAGCCCGTGACCTGGACGGGCTGGACCGCGGGCCTGGCCGCGGTGGCCCTCACGGCCCGGTTCGTGCACCAGTTCCATCTGCCCCGGCCCATCCCGGCGGGGGCCTTCCTGGCCGGCTGGGCCCTGTACCCGGCCCTGGCCGCCGCCCTGAGCGGCTGGGCCTTCTGATCATTGGATGCGGATATGGGTGAGATGAACGATTCCCCGGAAGCGGTCTCCTCGGCCACGCCGTCCGCCGAGGTCCGGCGGGTGGTGGTGGCCAACCAGTTGGGCCTGCACGCCCGGCCGGCCGGCAAGCTGGCCCAGGCCGCCCAGAATTTCAAGGCCTCCATCTCCATCGTCTGCGAGGAGCAGGAAGTGGACGCCAAGAGCATCCTGGACATCCTGACCCTGGCCGCGGCCCAGGGCAGCGCCCTGGACCTCAAGGCCAGCGGCGAGGACGCCCGCCTGGCCCTGGACAGCCTGGAAGCGTTGTTCCGCGCCAAGTTCGGCGAGGAGCGCTAGTGGCCCGCACGATCCTCTCCGGCATCCCCGTCTCCACCGGCATCGCCATCGGCAAGGCCTTTTTCGTCAATCGCAACAGCCTGGCCCACCTGCCCCGCCAGACCGTGGCCGACGAGTCCGTGGACGAGGAGAACGCCCGCCTGGCCCTAGCCTTTGCCCAGGCCGAGCAGGAGCTGGCCGCCGCCGCCGAAAAGGTCCCCGCCGAGCTCAAGGAGCACCGCCTCATCATCGAGTCCCACCTGATGATGCTCAAGGACCCCAAGCTGCGCAGCGCGGCCGGGAAATACATCACCGACATGCGGCTCAACGCCGAATGGGCCCTGGAAAAGGCCCTGGCCGACCTGGAGAAGACCTTCGGCGCCCTGGACGACCTGTACATCCGCGAGCGGATGCAGGACGTGCGCTTCGTGGTCGGCAAGGTCCAGTCCCGGCTCACCGGCCAGGACAAGGACCTGCGCGCCATCCAGGGCCGGGTCATCATCATGGCCCACGACCTGACCCCGGCCGACACCGTGGAGCTGGACGTCAACAAGATCCTCGGCTTCGCCACGGTCCAGGGCGGCAAGACCTCGCACACCGGCATCATGGCCCGCACCCTGGGCATCCCGGCCATGGTCGGCGTGCCGGACCTGGAGTCCCACGTCCTGGAAGGCGACTTCGTGATCATCGACGGCTTGGCCGGCAAGGTCGTGGTCGATCCGGACGAGGACGAGCTCACCAGCTACAACGAGCTGGCCGCCCAGTTCCAGGACTACTCCCGCCGGATCATCCGCGAGTGCCAGCTCCCGGCCGAGACCATCGACGGCTACCGCGTCCAGGTCCTGGCCAACATCGAGCTGCTGGAGGAGGTCGCCGCGGTGCTCGACCGCGGCGGCGAGGGCATCGGCCTGTACCGCACCGAGTACTCCTACCTGAACCGCACCGACCTGCCCTGCGAGGACGAGCTGGCCGAGAAGTACGCGGACCTGGCCTCGATCATGTCCCCGCGCCGGGTCATCTTCCGCACCCTGGACCTGGGCGCGGACAAGTTCATCCAGAGCTTCGGCTCCCTGGAGGAGGCCAACCCCTCCATGGGCCTGCGGGCCATCCGCTTCTGCCTGCGCCACCCGGACCTGTTCCGCACCCAGCTGCGGGCCATCTGCCGGGCCAGCGCCTACGGCAACGCCTCGATCATGTTCCCGATGATCTCCGGGCTCAAGGAGCTCCGGCGGGCCAAGGCGCTCTTGCGCGACGTGCAGGACGAGCTCAAGCGCGAAAAGGTCTCCTTCAACGAGGACATGCCCGTGGGCATCATGGTCGAGCTGCCTTCGGCCGTGATGATCGCGGAATTCCTGGCCGAGGAGTGCGACTTCTTCAGCATCGGCACCAACGACCTGATCCAGTACAGCATGGGCATCGACCGGACCAACCGGCACGTGTCCTACCTCTACCAGCCCCTGCACCCCTCGGTGCTGCGGGCCATCAAGCACATCATCGACGCCGCCCACCAGGCCGGCATCGAGGTCTCGCTCTGCGGCGAGGTGGCCTCGGACCCGTTCTGCGTGCCGATCATCATGGGCATGCAGGTGGACAGCATCTCGCTGACCCCCCAGGCCATCCCGGGCATCAAGCGGGTCATCCGCCAGGCCCGCATGTCCGACTGCCGCGAGCTGCTGCGCGAGGTCCTGGCCTGCCGCACCGTGGGCCGCGTGAACCGCCTGGTCAAGGACACCATCTTCAAGCAGTTCCCCGAGGAACTCACCTTCTTCGCCTCGCTCCTGGACAACGAGGAGCACGGCGGGTAGCCTTTCCCCATGAGCGACAAGCCCGAGGCGGCCGGGCGCAAGCCCATCGCCGACAACCGCAACGCCCGGCGGCTCTACGAGTTCGTGGAGACCCTGGAGGCCGGACTGGCGCTCCAGGGCGGGGAGGTCAAATCCCTGCGCCAGGGCCACGTGAGCTTCAAGGACGGCTACGTGGATTTCAAGGACGGCGAGGCCTTCCTGGTGGGTGTGCACATCACGCCCTACGACAAGACCAGCGAGTTCGACCGGCCCGACCCGGAGCGGCCGAGAAAACTCCTGCTCCACCGCCGCGAGATCGAACGCCTCCAGGCCAAGGTCGAGCAGAAGGGCCTCACCGTGATCCCGGCGCGGCTCTACTTCACCCGGGGCCGGGTCAAGCTGGAGATCGCCCTGGCCAAGGGCAAGAAGCTCCACGACCGCCGCGACGACCTGAAGCAGAAGGACATCGCCCGGGACACGGCCCGCCAGCTGGCGCAATACAAATAGCCTCCGGCCCGCTGTTCCTCCTGCTCCGACCCGACGCTCCGCCAGCCCCGCCCGGCCAGGAGGTCCCCGCGATCCCCGAAAGGCGGGAGAGCGGCGGCGCGAAACCCGGGCGAAACACGCCGACCAACTTCGTTCCGCGCCGGGGCCTGGCTCGGAGGAACAGAAAAAGGATGCCCCTCAAAAAACTGGGGGCTTTTTTTGCGGCATTGCCCGGCGAGGACCAGCTGCGCGCAGGCCGCGGCGAAAATGCCGCCGCGCCCCGCCCGAGGGTGAAGCGGGGTCCTCCTGGCCGCCTCGCCGCCTGAACCGTCGCCTTCCCGGCCCTTCCCTTCCCTGGGGATGCGCCTTATCTTGGCCTCCATGCTCAACGATCGCCAACGCGATTTCCTGGTCAGCCTGTTCCCGGGCGACTCCATCCTGCTCGACCCGGAGCAGGCCGCGGCCCTGGGCGTGGACTCCTCGGGCCACGCCGCCCTGCCCTGGGCCGCAGTGCGGCCCCAGACCGAGGAGCAGGTGCAGGAACTGCTGCGCTTCGCCCAGGCCGAGAACATTCCCGTCTATCCCCGGGCCCGGGGCACCAGCCGGGTGGGCGGCACCGTGCCCGTGCGCGGCGGCATCGTGGTCTCCCTGCTGCGCATGAACCGGGTGCTCGACGTGGACGCCACGGACTTCGTGGCCCAGGTGGAGCCCGGCGTGGTCACGGGCCAGTTCCAGGCCCTGCTCAAGCCCCAGCGCCTGTTCTACCCCCCGGACCCGGCCAGCGCGGGCTACTCCACCCTGGGCGGCAACGCGGCCACCTGCGCGGGCGGCATGCGCGCGGTGAAGTACGGCGTGACCCGGGACTACGTGCTCGGGCTCTCCGCGGCCCTGCCCGGCGGCAGGATCATCCGGCCCGGCGGCCGCTGCCACAAGGACGTCTCGGGCCTGGACCTGACCCGGCTGTTCGTGGGCTCGGGCGGGTCCCTGGGAATCATCACAAAGCTGACGCTGAAGCTGTTGCCCCTGCCCGAGGCCCAGGCCTCGCTCCTGGCCGCCTTCACGGACATGGACGCGGCCCTGTCGGCCGCCCAGCTGGGCTTCAGCGCGGGCATCCTGCCCGTGTCCCTGGAATTCCTCGACGACGTGACCCTGGAGGCCGTGGCCCGCGCCGGCTGCGAACTCTGCCCTCCGGGCACGGGCGCGGCCCTGCTCTTCCGCCTGGACGGCTCGGAAGGGGCCGTGCTGGCCGACCTGGAGCGCCTGCGCGCGGCCCTGGAACCGGCCCGGCCCCTGGTCCTGGAAACCGCGGCCACGCCCGGGGCCGAGGAAAGATTATGGGAGATCCGGCGCACCGTGAGCCAGGCCCTGCACCGCCTGAGCCCGGACAAGTCCGGCGAGGACGTGGCCGTGCCCCGGGGCAGGGTCCCGGCGGCCGTGGCCGCGTTCCGGGCCGCTGCCGAGGGCCGGGGCCTGCGCGTGGCCTGCTTCGGCCATCTGGGCGACGGCAACATCCACGTGAACCTGCTCTACGACGCCCAGGACCCGGACGAACTGGTGCGGGCCAAGGCCGCCAAGGAAGGCATCCTGCGCGCGGCCCTGGACCTGGGCGGCACCCTGTCCGGCGAGCACGGCCTGGGCCTGGCCAAGGGCCCCTACCTGGCCTGGCGCCACCCCCCGGAGGAGCTGGAGGTCCTGCGCGCGGTCAAGGCCGTGTTCGACCCGCAGAACATCATGAATCCCGGCAAGGAATGGGGATGAATCCGGCCCGGGACTGCGTGCTCTGCGGCAAATGCCTGGAGGCCTGCCCGCTCCTGGCGGCCACGGGCCGCGAGGAGCTCTCGCCCCGGGCCAAATTCGTGCTGGCCGAACGCGGGCCCGCGCCCTCGGCCGAGGCCCTGGCCCGGATCTGCCTGGCCTGTGGCCGCTGCCGGGCCGTGTGCCCCCAGGACGCGGACATCCCGGGCCTGGTGGCCTCCTTGCGCGCCGCGCACCCGGACTTCCGGCGCTGGCTCTGGAAAACCCTCCTGGCCAAGGGCGGGGCGCTCCAGCCCCTGGCCGCAAACCTGGCAAGGCTTGCGCCCGCGGATTTCCTGCGCGAACACCTGGGCTCCCTGCTGAAGGGAGCGAAAACCCTGGCGGACCCGGGCTGCGCGCCGTTTCTCAGGATCGAGTCCCTGCCGGACCAGTGGCGCGGCCAGCGCGTGGCCCTGTTCGCCGGGTGCGCGGGCACCCGCCTGGCCCC
>DFYP01000121.1 GCA_002382645.1 Desulfovibrio sp. UBA4079
GCCTGCGCTGCCGGCCGCGCGGGGCAAGGCGCGCAGGGCCAGGCCGTGGGCCGCCAGTCCGGCCAGGGCCAAGGCCAGCACGAGGCCTGCGGCGCGGAGCAGCGGATAGGGCGGATCGAACGGCATGGGCCTCCCTGGGCGTAGCGGGTTTGCGCGGCCGGGGCCGCGTGGGGGTTATGGGTTCACGCCGGGCGCACTGCGGTTCGGCAGGGAACCCGCGGGGGTTCCGGATGGCGCACGGCGGTCTCGTTCATGACGCTGCCGTCCGCGGGGGTGTGTTCACGGGAGCAGAAGGACAGGGCGCGGGGCCTCCCAGGCGGGAGGCGTCGCCCGGCGATTGCCGGACCGACGGCGCTCTGATGCGGCAGCGGAGCCGGATCGGGGGTGCCCCGCCCGGCAGTGTTCGCCTTTCATGATCGTGGACCAGGGGAGAATTGTCAACGTGACGGGGCGGCGGGCTCCAGCGGTCCGTTTTCGGCCCGGGCCTCGGGCTCGAAGCTCAGGACCACGGTGAGCACGTTTTTGCCGTTCCGGCGCTCGTAAGCCAGCGAGGAGGTGTAGGTGCGCAGGCGCTGGATCTGGCGTCCGGCGCGGGCCGTGGCCCCGGAGCCGTCCTCCAGGGGATTGTCCGGCGGCCCCTCCTCGGCCATCTCGATGATGATGGCCTGGGGCAGGATCGTGAACTGGAGCTCCAGGTCCGGCCTGCGGCTGTCCAGGAGCCGCACCAGGGAGCGGGTGCCGAAGTCCTTGCCGGGTTCGGGCTGCCCGTCCGCGTGGTCCAGGTAGCGGAGCAGGGCGTAGGTCATGAGCTCCTCCAGGGCCGTGCAGGCGTCGAAGATGGGCTTGATGCCCGTGCCCGCGGCCTGGGCCAGGCGGGTCAGGGCCCGCTCGGCGGTGACGATCTCCGTGGCCTCGTTGCGCACGGTGAGCCGCAGGCTGCGCGCGGGCAGGGTCTGCCCGGGCCGCCAGGGACGCTCCGCGAGCAGCGGCTTGAGCGCCAGGGCCACGATGACCAGCAGCAGGGCGTAGCCCAGGAATATCCAGAGGGGCTGGAGGTCCGGCTGGGCCAGGGTGGCGGGCAGGGATTCCAGGTTTTCGCTGGGCCTGCGGGAGAGGACCCAGGCCAGCAGGCCGAAGAGCAGGGCGTAGGCGGCCGTGAACGGGGCCAGGGAGACCCGGACCTTGTCCTGGCGGCTGAAGAAGGTCCGCGCGGCGTAGCGGGCCGCGGCCAGGGACAGGACCAGGCCCGCGGCCAGGAGCAGGAATTGGAGCCCGCGCAGCCGGAGAGACTGCGGGTCGATCTCCGGCAGGTTCAGGCCGTAGGTCTCCAGGGCCAGGCGCTGGAGCACGGCGCTGCCCCGGGCGAACAGGTGCAGGCCCTGGGCCAGGTGCGCGCCCAGGATGAGCGGGATGAGGGCGTAGCTGAAGACCGAGAAGTTCATCTTCACGGACACGCCGTTGAGCATCGTGGCGGCCTGGCTGGCCAGGGTCAGGAAGAGCAGGAAGAAGCCCTGCCAGGCCAGGAAGAAGAGCGTGAACCCGGCCTCGAAGCCGAAGTGCCGGGTGAACAGGTCCATGACCTCGGGAAAGCCGTGCTGGAACTGGGTGGCCGAGATGATCCCGCCCAGGAGCACGGCCAGCACGGCCTCCATGAGCCCGGGTTTGCGCAGGAGCCAGAGCTCCTTGGAGGGCAGGCGGATCTCCACCTTGGCCGAGTCCTTGGGGCAGGTCTTCACGCAGTTGCCGCAGAAGATGCAGTAGGCGTTGGTCTCCTTGATGCGCGGGAACTCGTTCATCGGGCAGCCGGCCACCTTGCCCGCGCCGTAATAGCAGAGCGCGGCGTTGCAGGTGCGGCACTTGTCCGGGTTGCCGCGGATCTGGAGCATGCCCACGCGGGCGTAGGCCACGCCCATGCCGCCCAGGGGGCACATGTAGCGGCACCAGGCCCGGCGCCGGAAGAAGGCCGAGGCCGCCAGCACGCAGCCCACCACCACCAGGAGCAGGATGGCCGTGCGCCGGGGGCTGGAGGGGATGCGCAGGGCCTCCTCGGCCCAGACGATGGACAGCAGGCAGGCCCCGATGACCAGGGGGCCGTACTTCTTGAGCCAGGGCGGCACGGGCAGGTTCAGGCCGCACAGGGCGCGCATGCCGTCGCCCAGCCAGCCGAACGGGCAGACCGCGCACCAGAAGCGGCCCAGGAGCAGATACTGGACGACGAACAGCGGCCACCAGAACAGCCACATGAGCACGTGGCTCGGGTTGCGCGTGGGGTCCTGGGGACCGCTCAGCAGGAGATAGACGCCCAGGCCCAGGAGGAGCACGGACAGGGCGCGCAGCGCGTCCGGAAAGAGCGGGGACTTGAAGACCCGCTTGGTGCGCAGAAGTTGGGCCATGGCCTTCCGGATTAGGCGCAAAGCCCGCGCACTGTCAACGCGGGCCCGCGGCCTCCAGGCCGGACCACCCCTGGGAACGGGCCTGCGCTCCTGAGGAGGAGATCAGCAGGCAGGCCCGTTCCGGCAGGGTCTCGATGCAGGCCAGGGCCTGTCCGGGGGGCAGGACGAACAGGCCGGTGGCCAGGGCGTCGGCCTCCATGGCCGAGGGGGCGGCCACGGAGACGCTGGTCACGTGTCCGGGGCAGCCCCCGGAACGCGGATCCACGATGTGGTGGAGGCGGCCATGGGCCCCCAGCGGGGCCTCGTAGCTGCCGGAGGTGGCCACGGCCCCGTTGCGCAGGAAGATGCGCGAGGGGTAGCGGCCGCGGCGCTGCGGGTCTTCCACGGCCACGGCCCAGGGCCGTTCGGCGTCCGGCGCCAGGCCGGCGCGGATGTCGCCGCCGGCGTTGATCAGGTGCGAGTCCAGGCCGCGCTCCCGCAGGACCTGGGCGGCGCGGTCCACGATGTAGCCCTTGGCCACTCCGTCCAGGGTCAGGCCCATGCCCTGCCGGCCGAGGCGGATGGAGCTGGAGGTCAGGTCCACCGCCCCGGCGTCCACGAGGCTCAAGGCCTCGCGGATTTCGGCCAGGGACGGAGCCGGGCCCTCGGGGGCTCGCTGGGACCGGCTCTGGAGCAGGGCCACCAGCGGCAGCACCGAGGGGTCGAATGCGCCGCTGGTGGTGTCCCGCATCCGCAGGGCGTGAACCAGCACGGCGGAGAGCTCCGGGGGGGCGTCCCGGAGACTGCCGTGCCGGTTCAGGAAGGTCAGGGGGGTGTCCGCGCGGTGGCGGTCGAAAACGGCGCAGAGCCGGTCCATCTCGGCGAAGGCCGCCTCCAGGGCGTCCTCGGCCTGGGCCCGGGAGGGATGGGCCGCGATCATGGTCACGAAGGTGCCCATGAGGAAGCGGGTGCGCTCCAGGCGCAGGCGTTCCGGGGCCGCGGCCTGGACCGGCAGCGGCGCGAGGACCGGGCCCAGGCCCAGTCCCAGGCTCAACAGGGCGCTGACGCGCAGGAATTCCCTGCGGCTCAAGGGGGCATCAGGCATTGCCGTTCTCCTTGCGGGGGCCCGCGTGGGGCTTCACGTCCCGGTCACCGGCGAACTCGAATCCGGCCTCGGCGTCGAAGCAGGTCAGGCCGCAGCGCAGGCAGCGGCTGGCCTCCTTCACGCCGTCGCGCTCGGGAATGCCCCGGCGCACCTCCATGGTGAAGTTCTGGCGGCGCACGTCCACGGGGATTTCCGGGGCCACCACCCGGGGGATGGAGTACTTCACGCGCATGTCCTTGAGGATGGACTCGGGGATGACCTTGAGCTGCGGCTCCTGGGGCCGGGGCACCGCGCCTGTGGTCACGAACAGGTGGATGGAGCGGGCCGCCCGGCGGCCGTCGGCCACGGCCTCCATGACGATGGAGCGGCCCCGGCGCACCTCGCCGCCGGCGAAGACGTGCGGCAGGTTCGTCTGCATGGTCAGCTCGTCGCAGGTGAGCACGCCCTTGGGGTTCAGGGCCAGGTCGGCCAGTCCGCTGCGGGCCTGGAAGGCCGAGAGGTCGGGCCGGCGGTCCGTGGCCGCGATGATCAGGTCCACGTTCTCGACCAGGCCGTCGGTGCCCGGCAGAGGCAGGATGGCGCCTCCGGCCTTGGCCTCGTCCTCGTAGCGGCAGGCCTGGTACCAGACGTTGGTCTGGCCCGAGGAGCCGCTGACGATGGACACGGGCAGGGTCTGGAACAGGACCTCGGCCCCGATCTCCTTGGCCCGCTCGATCTCTTCCTTGTTGGCGGCCATCTTGCGCTGGATGTGCGGGGAGAGCACCACGGTGCGGCGCGCGCCCATGCGGGCCGTGGCCCGGGCGCAGTCCAGCGCGGTGTTGGTGTCGCCGATGATGACCACGCACTGGTCCCGCAGGGAGCTCCATTGGGAGCCGATGCCGGTGAGGAACTCCACCCCGCCCATGAGCTTGCGGGCGTCGCCGCCGGGGATATTCAGGGGCGGCGTCTTCCAGGCGCCGGTGGCCAGGTACACGGCCTTGAAGTCCTGGGCCTCCAGGTCGGCCAGCCCGAACTCCCGGCCCAGGGTCATGTAGGTCTTGAGCTCCACGCCCAGGTCCAGGATGCCCTGGACCTCCCAGTCGAGCACGTGGCGCGGCAGGCGGAACTCGGGAATGGCGTAGCGCAGGAGCCCCCCGGCCTCGGCCCGGGACTCGAAGATCACCGGGTGATGGCCCAGGCGGCGCAGGAAATAGGCGCAGGCCAGGCCCGAGGGGCCGCCGCCCACGATGGCGATCTTGATGCCCGTATCCGGGCCGCAGTGGATCGGCACGCGCTGGCCGGAGTGCATCTCCCAGTCGGCCACGAAGCGTTCCAGGGTGTTGATGGCCACGCCCTCGTCCACCAGCTTGCGGCGGCAGATGTCCTCGCAGGGGTGCGGGCAGACGCGGCCCACGGTGGCCGGCAGGGGGTTGCGGTTCTTGAGCGTGAGCAGGGCCCCGCGGTAGTCGCCGCCCTTGACCTGCTGGATGAAGGTGCGCACGTCCAGCTGCACCGGGCACTTCTGCATGCACGGGGCCAGGCACTCGTCGAGCTTGTTCACGTGCAGCAGGCTGGCCGAGAAGCTGGTGATGCGGATGGCCCCGGTGGGGCAGACCTCGGCGCACTTGCCGCAGGAGCGGCACAGGGCCTTGTTCACGATGGGCAGGCCGCCCTCGCCCAGGCTCACCGCGCCGAACGGGCAGGCCCGCACGCAGGAGCCCATGCCCAGGCAGCCCAGGCCGCAGGTCTTCTCGCCGCCGTAGAGCATGGCCTCGGCCCGGCAGTCGCGCAGCCCCTCGTAGGCGAACATCTGGCGGGCGCGGTCTCCGCCCGAGCAGATCAGCGAGGCCACCCGGGGCTCGCGGTAGGCCACGGCCAGGCCCATGACCCGGGCCACGGAGGCGGCGATGTCCATGCCGCCGGCCACGCAGACCTCCGGCGGGGCCTCTCCGGCCACCACGGCCGCGGCCGCGGCCGCGCAGCCGGGATAGCCGCAGCCGCCGCAGTTGGCCCCGGGCAGGATCGCCTCCACATCCTGGACGCGGGGATCTTCGCGCACCGCGAAGATGCGCGAGGCAGCGGCCAGGAGCAGGGCCGCCGACAGGCTCAGACCGAAGACCAGGAGCACCGATGTCGTGACCATTGCATTCCCCCTAGGAAGCCATGCCCTTGAAGGCCAGGAAGGCGAGCGACATGAGTCCCGCAGTGATCAGGGCGATGGGCACGCCCCGGAAGACCTGGGGGATGGGCGAGATGTCAAAGCGCTCGCGGATGGACGAGATGATCACCAGGGCCAGGGTGAAGCCCACGCCCGTGGCCAGGCCGAAGACCACGGACTTGGCCAGGCCGTAGCCGTTCTTCTGCACCAGGATGGCCGAGCCGAGCACCGCGCAGTTGGTGGTGATGAGCGGCAGGTACAGGCCCAGGGCCCGGTACAGCGGGGGCAGGAGCTTCTTCAGGAACATCTCCACGAACTGCACCAGGGAGGCGATGACCAGGATGAAGACGATGGTCTGGAGGTAGCCCAGGCCAAAGGGCTCCAGAATGGCCTTCTGGATCGGCCAGGTCAGGGCCACGGACATGCCGATGACGAAGATCACCGCGCCGCCCATGCCCAGGGCCACGTCCGTGGACTTGGAGGTGCCCAGGAACGGGCAGGTGCCCAGGTACTGCACCAGGACGATGTTGTTGATGAACACCGCCGAGATGACGAGCAGGAAGTAGTCCATGCGTTCCTCGTTTCCCTCTGTTCTCAATCCCGGCCCGAGAGCTTGCACAGGCCGCAGGACGAGCAGGAGTTGATGGCCTCCAGCGCCTTGGGAGCATCGCTGTCCCCGCGCCGCGCGGTCCAGCGGTTGTAGGCGTTCATCCCGGCCAGGATCAGGCCCAGACAGATGAACGCGCCCGGGGCCTTGACCAGGATGCTCATGGGTTCGAAGGCCTCCCAGGGCACGGCGTGGCCGAAGATCGTTCCGGCCCCCAGGACCTCGCGCAGGCCGCCCAGGAAGGTCAGGGACAGGGTGAAGCCCAGGCCCATGCCCAGGCCGTCGAGCACCGAGAGGAACACCGGGTTCTTGGAGGCGAAGGCCTCGGCCCGGCCCAGGATGATGCAGTTGACCACGATGAGCGGCACGAAGATGCCCAGCTCCAGGTACAGCGGGTAGGCGTAGGCCTGCATGAGCAGCTCCACGGTCACCACCACCGTGGCCGCGATGACGATGAAGCAGGCGATGCGCACCTTGGAGGGAATGATCTTGCGCAGCAGGGCCACCAGGAAGTTGGAGACCACCAGCACGAAGATCACGGCCGCGCCCATGCCCAGGCCGTTCTTGGCGCTGGTGGTCACGGCCAGGGTGGGGCAGAGCCCGAGCACGATGCGGAACGGCGGCAGTTCCCGCCAGAGTCCCTTGGTCAGTTCCTTGAGGGCGCGTCCCATGGCTTCTCCTAACGGTTCCAGGCGGCCAGGGCCGCGGGCTTGATGGCGGCGTAGGCTTCCGCGGCCTGGCGCACGGCGCTGACCATGCCTGTGGAGGAATAGGTGGCCCCGGACACGGCGTCGATGTCGCCGCCCCGGTTCTTGAGGTCCAGGCCGGTGAGCGGGTGGTTCCGGTAGCGGGCCGTGACCGCGGGCTGGAAGACCCGCGTGCCCAGGCCCGGGGTCTCGGAATGGGTGGTCACGCCGATGGCCGCCACCACGTCCCGGGCCGGGTCAAAGGCCACCATGACGCCCACGGCTCCGCCGTAGCCCGGGCCGTGGCCCTCCAGGGCCAGACCCGCGAGGCGGCCGCCCTGCAGGGCCGGATAGGCCGTGATCTCGCCGCCCCCGGGCAGGGCCAGCCTGCGGCGGTCGGCGATGGGGTTGTTGTCGTGGCCGGGCAGCACGGCGGCCAGGGCCGGGCCCTGGACAAAGGTCAGGACCTGCTCCTCGATGCGCGGCCGGGTGGCCTCCTTGAGCGAGGCCAGGATGAAGCCCGAGGCCGTGCCGATGAGCGAGAGCACGATGATCATCTTGAGGATTTCGCGCATGTCATCGGCCTCCGAAGGGCTTGGGGCGGATGCGGTCCAGGAGCGGGGCCAGGAGGTTGGCCAGCAGGATGGCGTAGGCCGTGCCGTCGGTGTGCACGCCGAACTTGCGGATCACCGGGACGAGGGCTCCGGCCAGCAGGCCGTAGAGGATCATGGGCCAGTGCCCCGAGGGCGAGGACCCGGCGTCCGGGGCCAGGAAGAAGGCCCCCAGGAGCACGGCCCCGGTGCAGAGATGGAACAGGGGACCGGCCTGGGTCTGGGGATCGAGGAACTGGAACAGGGCGGCCATGGCGGCCACCCCGGCCAGGAAGGCCAGGGGGATGTGCGGCCGCAGGCGCCCGGAAAGGAGCAGCAGCAGGCCGCCCGCGAGTACGGCCGCGCCCTGGGACGCGCCCAGCGGGCCCAGCTGGTTGCCCAGGAACAGGTCGGCCAGGGGCAGTCCGTCCACGGCCTGGACCCCCAGAAACTTGAGCTGGGCCAGGGGATCGGGCGTGGGCCAGTGGGCCAGGACCAGGTCCAGGTCGAGAAAGCGCTCCCAGGACACGGCGCACACGGCCCAGCCCACCAGGGGCGGGCAGAAGGGGTTGGCCCCGAACCCGCCGAACACGGTGCGGCCCAGGGCGATGGTGCAGAAGGCGCCCGCGGTCACCAGCCACCAGGGGGCCGTGGCCGGCAGGAGCATGGCGAAGAGCAGGCCGTGGTACAGGGCCGTGCCGTTGTCCACGTCCACCTCGCGGCCGGCCAGGCGCTCCAGCAGGACCTCGCTGATCACGGCCACGGCGCCGGCCAGGGCCAGGACCCGGGCCGCGTCCAGGCCGTGGCGCCAGACGGCCATGGCCATGGCCGGGAGCAGGGCCGCGCAGCACAGGGCCATGAGCGAGCCCAGGGTGTGGCCGCAGCGCCAGTGGGGCGGCGGCCCCACGGTCAGGCGGATCTGGGTGATGGCGTGGGGCTTGACGACGACGGCTGCCATGGGGACTCCTCGCAGCGGCTCAGCGGGCCGCCGCGTTCATGGGCCAGGGGTTGGCCGCTTCGGCCAGTTCCTTGCGGGCGAAGCGGAGGGAGTGGAGCAGGGGCCTGCGCGCGGTGCACCAGTAGGAGCACTGTCCGCAATCCATGCAGGAGGCCAGCCCTGCGGCCAGACACTTGTCGAACAGCCCGTACTCGGCGTAGCGGCCGATGAGGTCCGGCCGGATGCGCGCCGGGCAGTGCAGGACGCATTCGCCGCAGTTGATGCAGGGCGCGCCGACCATGGGCGGGAAGGCGTCCTTGGAGACCAGGGTCACGGCGTAGGCGCCCTTTTCCAGGCCGTGCTCCACGTCGTAAACCGTGTAGCCGCGCATGGGCCCGCCCAGGATCAGGCGGTCGCCGGGCCGGGCAGTGAGCCCCGCGAACTCCAGAATCTGGGACAGTGGCGTGCCGAGCAGGGCGCGGTAGTTCTTTCCGGCCAGGGTGAAGACCGTGTCCGTGACCGGGCGGCCGGTCTCCAGGATGCGGCCGATGGTCCAGAGCTTCATGACGCTCACCGCGGCCACGCCCTCGGGCCGCTCCTTGCCCGTGGCCGCCAGGATGGCCCGCTCGGCCAGGGAATTGGGATAGACCGGCTTGACCGCCACCGTGGCGCAGCCGGGCAGGGACTGGCCCTGGTCCCCGGCCACCAGCAGGCAGCGGTTGGGGCTGACCAGCTTGCAGACCGCCTCTAGGCCGCGGAAGATGGTGGAGCGGGCGTCGCGCAGGAGCTGTTCGGCCACGGACACCGTGGGCTCGGGATTGAGCCCGTTGATCACCAGGATGTTCTGCTGCCGGACGAAGCGGTCCATGCGCACGCCCAGGTCCTGGAGGGCCTGGCGCAGGCCCTCGGCGTCCTCGGGCAGGGCCGCGGCGGGCAGGGGGGCCGGGGCCGTGGACGAGGTCATGGTGATGTAGGCGAAGTCGGCCTTGTCCACCACGCCGCTGACCGGGGCGTGGACCTTGCCGCCCAGGTCCCGGGGGTGCAGGGCCAGGACGCTGCCCGCGGCCAGGCGCTGGCCGCGCTGGACCTGGATGCCGTAGCCGCAGACGTAGAGGCTCAGCCGGTCCGGGGCCGGAATGTCGATGATTTCGCCGTCCAGGGGGGCGCGCAGCGAAAAGGTGGGCTTGCGCATGATCACTTCCTCTGCTGGTGGCAGGCGTTGCAGCTCTTTTCGCCGAAGGGACCCGCGCCCATGTTCTCGTGGCAGCCCAGACACTGGGCGTGGAAGGCGTCGGCCCGCAAGGGCACGTGGGTCACGTCCGGCCGGTCCGTGGGCCGGTCCGGGTCCGGGGCTGCGGCATGGCAGCGGTTGCAGGACCGGGTGCTCTTGAAGGTCTGGGCATGGGCGGCGGTGTAGGCGGCGTCAAAGGCCGCCGGGTGACAGGAGCCGCAGGCCTCGGGGTGCTCCGGGTCCGCGCCGTCGTGGTGGCAGTCCCCGCAGTCCAGGCCCAGGTCCGCGGCGTGGTGGCCGTGGCTGAACAGGACCCGGCCTCCGGCGTTGTCCAGGACGATGCGCGGGGGCAGGTCCCGGGCCGGGGCGAGGTGCAGGAAGCCGAACACGGCCACCAGGCAGAGGGCCGCGGTGACGGCGGTGATGGGAAAGTAGCGCCTGTTCATGGTGCGGTCTGGCGTCTCCGGTCAGTGTTCTGTTCTTCTTCCCTATTGATTGCTCGATCAACCGGCGCTCAGCAACAGCCGTACCATTCCGGAATTCGCCTATGCGGCAGGATCCGTTTTTTTGAAAAGTTGCTGTTGTTTTAGGGTGTTGTGGATTTTACGGGGAGCCGCGGCCCGGGTCAGGGCCGGGTCAGGGCCGGGGTCTTGCTGGAAGCTTGCTGGAAAACTTGCCCTATTTTTGCGCAATTTCGCGCCGGTCCCGGCCGGATTACGGGCCGGCTGCGGCTGGCCGTTGGACGGAAAAGTCTGGGAGGAGAATGGCCTGAGGCCTGAAGTAAGCGCTCCCTTTTTCTGGCAACCGGGAATTTCCCGGGAGAGTCTCCCGGGAGGAGGTCCCTGGCCCGGAACAGTGTCTTTTCGGTGAGAATTATCGTCTCGGGCCCCGGGGTCGCGGTCCGTCGGCAGCGTCCAGGGCAAAGAGCGGCCGAGCCTGACTTTTCGGTTCGCCCCTTTGCGCAGGGCGCTTGCATTTTTCCGGGCGAGACGATAGGGGTGATTTCGCATCTAGACAAAATGTAGACTTGGAGCCCCAATGCTCAAGCGGATAGCGGCCCGTGACCTTCGGGTGGGAATGTTCGTCGTGGAGTATGGCGACGGTTCCTTCCAGTGCCCGCACGTCCGCCTGGAGCGCATCCTGGAATCCCCTGATGAGATCGAATCCTTGCGCCGCGAGACCCGCGATGCGGTGGTGGACATCGCCTTGAGCCGGGTGCGCGACGAAGCGTCCGCCGCGGCGAAGCGCTCCCCGGATCAGGAGCCCCTGCCCCTGACCGTGCCCGCCGGGGTGCTCGGGCCCGAGCCCCAGGTCTGCCTGGCCGACGAGCTGCGGGTGGCCCGCAAGGTCTACAACCGGGCCCTGGACTTCATGAGCCGGCTCCTGCGGGAGATCAAGTGCGGCCGCACCCCGGGCATTGCCGAGGCCTCCCGGGTGGCCGGGGACATCGCGGCCAGCTCGGCCCGGAATTACAAGGCCTCCAGCAGCATCTCCATCATCCGCTCCCACGGCTATGTGACCAACCACTGCGTCAACGTGGCCTTCCTGGCCGCGGCCCTGGGTTCGCGCCTGGGCCTGCCCGAGTCCCACGTGGACGTGCTCACGCTTTCGGCCCTGCTCCACGACGTGGGCAAGGCGCTTTTGCCCGACGCCATCCTGCACAAGCCGGGCAAGCTCACGGCCGAGGAGTACGAGCGGGTCAAGCGCCATCCCCAGGACGGCCGCGAACTGCTGGCCGGGCAGCACCTCTTCCCCCGGGACGTGCTGGACGCGGTGCAGGACCACCACGAGGCCTGCGACGGCTCGGGCTATCCCCAGGGCAAGACCCACCCGGCCATCAGCTCATTCGCCCACTATTTGAGCATCCTGGACGTGTACGACGCGCTCATCAGCTACCGCACCTACCGCCGCGCCCTGACCCCGTTCCAGGCCCTCAAGTACCTCTATTCCCACCGCAGCACGCGCTTCAGCAGCCCGCACCTGGCGGCCTTCATCCGGTTCATCGGCATCTATCCGGTGGGCAGTTTCGTGCGCCTGGCGGACGGGACCTACGGCCTGGTCACGGACTTCCCCGAGAACAAGCCCGACGCCCCCAAGGTCAAGGTGGTCTTCGACAAACGCCTGCGGCCCATGCGGCCCACCCTGGTGGACACGACCCCGGGCAACGGCGGCAGCGCGGTGGTGGATCTGGGGTTGAACCCCAAGGACTATCACATCAACACGGAACTCTTCTTTCCCTGATTTCCCCCGGCTTCAATCCTTCCGGAACATCTCCAGAGCATTGGCGTAGAGCCTCGGGCTGACCCGGGAGAACTGGTCGAAGTCGGCCACGATCTCCAGGCCGGGCACGATCACCCGCGCGGCCGGGATGCCCAGGTCCTTGCGCGTGAGGTCCACGGAGATCACGGGCAGGCCATGGGCGACGAGGGTTTCCTCCAGCACCAGGAGGTCGCCCTCGGGGCTGCCGGTGGACAGGTCCGGCAGATCTTCCAGCCTGCGCACGGGCAGGTCCTCGGGCGCGGGCGATCCGGCCGGGCCCGGGAAGGGGTAGGGCGTCTCGGTCATGGCCGAGAGCAGGGCGCGTTGTCCGGACAGGCCGCAGCCCATGCCCTTGTTCACGTCCCCGCGCCGTCCCAGGACCACGGACTTGTACACCGGCACCCCGAATTCCGGGGTGACGTCCAGGAACCAGACGTGGATGCCGCAGGACTCGTAGTCCTCCAGGAGCTTGCCCACCTGGGGATCGCCGGAAACCAGCCGGAAGGCCCGGGCCGGGGCGAACGGCCGCACGGCCTCGGCGTCGCGTTCGAGCACCTCGCAGAGCCCGGAAAGCCGGGCCTCCTCCAGGGTGTTGCCCGAGGCCAGGCCCGTGGAACCCAGGGCGCTGAACAGGGCGGGCTCGTCCAGGTTGCAGAACAGGAAGACCAGCTGGGCCGGGATGAGGATGGGCCGCCGGCCGGCGCGGTCGCGCAATTCGGCCTCCATCCACCAGAGCTTCTGGCCCTCGTAGGGCACCTCCAGGCGCAGCCGGTTGGGGTCCAGGGCCTCGGCCTTGGCCGAGACCTGGGCGAAGTTGCCCTGGACCAGGGGATAGTCCCGGACGTAGCCGCGCACCCCGGTCTTGTCCACGCTGGCGTAGGAGGAATAGCGCTCGGCCATCTCCATGAGGTAGGAGGCCCGGGCCGCCTCCAGGCTCAGGCCCCGGCCGTAGACCGTCTGCAGGCCCTGGAAGTGCAGGGACTGGCGGCCGTTGTCCACCCGGAACTGGGCCAGCCAGGAGCGCAGCAGGGCGTGCGGGCTGAGGCAGGCCTTGTGGGCCATCTCCCGGGTCAGGATGCAGCCGACTTTCTGCAGGCGCTCCTGGGCCAGGGCGATGGTCTCCTCCAGGGGCCTGCGCTGCCGGGGCGCGGGCAGGCGGTTCTCGGCGCGCAGCGTCGCCAGGACGGCGGCCGCGTCCGGGGCCTGGG
>DFYP01000132.1 GCA_002382645.1 Desulfovibrio sp. UBA4079
GCGTGTCGGACCTGCCCGCCTACCTGGGCCGCGGCCCGGACCGGCGCGGCGGTGCGCTGGAAGCGGGCCGGGCGCCGCAGGACGCGCCGCCCGAGGTGGCCTACGCCGGCCTGGAACGCGACCGCATGCTCCAGGCCCTGCTGGACGCCGGAGGCCGCAAGGGCCGCGCCGCCCGGGCCATGGGCCTGTCGCGCACGACCTTCTGGCGCAAGCTCAAGCGCCACGGCCTGGCCGCCGAAGGGGAGGCCCAGTGAACCGCACACTGCTCATCGCCATGCGCGACAACGACATCGCGGCCCGCCTGGACCAGTGCCTGGAGGTGCTCATCGTCCAGGTGGACGGCCGCGGCCGCCCCACGGCCCGCAAGAACCTCGTGCTGGCCAAGGCCTCGGACAAGGAAATCTGCCGCATCGCCCAGGCCGAGGGCGTGCACACGTTGATCTGCGGGGCCGTGGACGAGGAGATATCCCTGTACCTCACCTGGAAATCGGTGCAGGTCATCGACGACGTCATCGGGCCCGTGGACGCGGCGCTGCGCCTGTTCGGCCAGGGCCGCCTGGCCCGTTCCAGCATCCTGCCTGATGAGACTGCCCGGAAGATGGTGCAGAATGTTTCATTGAAAACACTCTGAAACATCCTTTTGTTTCAGTCTGTTTCAGCCTCGCCCCGCTTCTCCTGCATTTTAAGCACAACGCACTTTCATAATTACATTTTTTCAAGTGGCCCGGTCCTTGCTTTATGCCCGGCCGATTGTTCTGTTCGGCACAAGCCCCCTGGCCGTTGCAGGGGCGGAACCGTCAGCCCGTCGCCACGGCGGCCGCCAGGGCCGCGGAATCGTTCGGAGGAGCGTGAACCATGAGCACAGCAGAAGCCATTGCACCGCAGAAGCTCGACCTGAAGAGGCTCTTTTTCGTCCTGCTCGGGGTGTGCCTGTTCGTCATCGTCTATTTCTCCCCGGCCTGGCCCGACGCCATCGACCCCATGGGCAAGCACTTCGTGCTCTCCCGCGAAGGCAAGGGCGCCCTGGCCGTGTTCCTCCTGGCTGGCGTCTGGTGGGTCTTCGAGGTGGTGCCCATCGGCGTGACCTCGCTCATGATCGGCATCCTCCAGGCCCTGTTCTTCATCCGCAAGCCGGACGTGGCCTTCAAGGACTTCATGGACCCCTCGGTCCTGTTCATCTTCGGTTCCATCGTCATCGGCTTGGTCTTCACCAAGACCGGACTGACCAAGCGCATGGCCTACAAGATGCTCGTGATCGTGGGCGAGCGGACCGGCATGATCATGCTCGGCTGCTTCATCGTCACCGTGCTCCTGACCCATCTCATGGCCCACACGGCCGTGGCCGCCACCATGTTCCCCCTGTTCATGACCATCTACTCCCTCTACGACGAGGAGATGAAGCCCTCCAAGTTCGGCAAGGCCATGTTCATCGGCCTGGCCTACGTCTGCGGCGCGGGCTCCATCATCACGCTCCTGGGCGCGGCCCGCGGCATCGTGGCCCTGGGCTTCTACAAGGAACTGGCCGGCAAGGAAGTGAGCTTCTTCGAGTTCACCTACTACTTCGCGCCCATCGGCTGGGTCATGGCGCTGCTGCTCTGGGGCTTCTTCATGATCGTCCTGAAGCCCGAAAAGCCGGTGATCCACGGCCTGCGCGAGAAGGCCGCCACCCTCTACAAGGCCCTGGGCCCGGTCACGTCCAAGGAGATCATCGCCGCCGTGCTCATCGGCGGGGTCATCGTGTTCATGTCGCTGCAGTCCTTCATCCCGGCCATCAAGCCCCTGAACAAGTCAGCCATCATGCTCATCTGCACGGTGCTCTTCTTCCTCTTCAACATCCTGGACATCAAGGACCTGGAAGACATCCCCTGGAACATCATCCTGCTCTTCAGCGGGGCCATGAGCATCGGCTTCTGCCTCTGGGAGACCGAGGCCGCCAAGTGGCTGGCCGTGAACTGGCTGGCCATGTTCAAGGAGGCCAACTGGTTCATCTTCGTCATGGGCGTGGCCTTCTTCGTCCTGGTCATGACCAACTTCATCATGAACGTGGCGGCCATCGCCATCTCCCTGCCCGTGGCCCTGGTGCTCTGCCCGTACCTCGGCGTGGCCCCGGAGGTCATCCTCTACGCCTCCCTGGTCTGCGCGGGCATGCCCTTCCTGCTCCTGGTGGGCGCGGCGCCCAACGCCATCGCCTACAACTCCAGGCTGTTCACCAGCGGCGAGTTCTTCCGCTACGGCCTCATCGCCAGCGTCC
Organism: Desulfovibrio sp. UBA4079; assembly: GCA_002382645.1. Taxonomy (GTDB): domain Bacteria; phylum Desulfobacterota; class Desulfovibrionia; order Desulfovibrionales; family Desulfovibrionaceae; genus Aminidesulfovibrio. Next base: position 2,252 of record DFYP01000132.1, read on the forward strand.
TGCTCCTGGCGGTCCTGGCCCTGTTCATCACCGTGATCTGGCCGATCATGGGCATGCCCGTGACCCTGGCCAACTAGGAAGGTGCCCTGATGAAGATCAGCGCCATGATGGACACGCGCGTGGAGACCGTGAGCCCGGACACGGACTTCCAGACCCTGCTGGCCCGCCAGCAGAACAAGGCCTCCCAGCTCCTCTACGTGCTGGACCAGGGCCGGCTCGCCGGGGTCATCAGCAGCCTGGACCTGCTCAAGGTCATGGCCCCGGTCTGGCTGGACGAGAACCTCTCCCGGGCCGTGAGCGACGATCAGCCCCTGACCCTGCGGTCGCTCCAGGAGAACGCCGGGCGCACGGCCCGCGAGCTGATGACCGCGAATCCGGTGACGCTGACGCCCCGGGACCACGTGCTGCGGGCCGAGACCCTGCTCCGGGACACGGGCTTCAACGTCCTGCCCGTGGTGGATGACAACGGCGCGCTGCTGGGCGAAATCGGCCGCGGCGCCATCCTGCGCTACCTGGCCGCCCAGGCGGGCAAGTAAAGGAGTCCTTCATGTTCTGGGTCGCAACGGCCATCTTCGTCGTGGCCTACGCCGTGATCGTCTCCGAGAAGGTCCACAAGACCAAGGTGGCCCTGGTGGGCGCGGCGCTCACCCTGATCGCCAAGGTCCTGACCCAGCACGACGCCCTGCACGACGTCGATCTGGGCGTGGACTGGAACGTCATCTTCCTGCTCATCTCCATGATGCTCATCGTGAACATCATGACTAAGACCGGGGTGTTCCAGTACGTGGCCATCAAGGCCGCCAAGCTGGGCAAAGGCAACCCCTTCACCATCATGGCCATCTTCGCGGTGGTCACGGCCGTGGGCTCGGCCTTCCTGGACAACGTGACCACGGTCCTGCTCCTGGCCCCGGTGACGCTGTTGATCGCCACCGAGCTGGAGATCGACCCCGTGCCCTATCTCATCACCGAGGCCCTGGCCTCGAACATCGGCGGCACGGCCACGCTCATCGGCGACCCGCCGAACATCATGATCGCCTCCAAGGCCGGCTTCGACTTCATGGACTTCATCGTGCACCTGTCCCCGGCCATCATCGTGATCATGGGGGTCTGGATGCTCGTCTGGAAGGTGGTCTTCGGCAAGCGCCTGCACGTCCGCGAGGAGCTCAAGGCCCGGGTCATGGCCATGAACGAGAACGAGCTCATCAAGGACCCGGTCCTGCTCAAGAAGTCCGGGATCATCCTGGGCCTGACCATCCTGGGCTTCGTGCTCCACGGGTTCTTCCACTACGAGCCGGCCACCGTGGCGCTCATGGGCGCGTCCCTGCTCCTGCTGGTCTCCGGCGAGGAGCCGCATCACGCCCTGGCCGAGGTGGAATGGCCGACCATCTTCTTCTTCATCGNNATCATCATCGGCGGCACGGTCAAGGTCGGGCTCATCGAGCTGCTCTCCCAGAAGATGATCGACCTGACCCGGCCCACCGGCGGGGACATGTTCCTGCTCTCCATGGTCATGGTCTGGTTCTCGGCCATCGCCTCGGCCATCGTGGACAACATCCCCTTCGTGGCCACCATGAACCCCTTGCTCATCAGCATGTCCGGCAAGGTCTTCGGGGCCACCGACGTGGCCACGCTCCAGAACCCGGTGATGCTGCCGGTCTGGTGGGCCCTGGCCCTGGGCGCCTGTCTCGGCGGCAACGGCACGGCCATCGGCGCCTCGGCCAACGTCATCGTGGTGGGCATCTCGGAAAAGGCCGGACACAAGATCAGTTTCGCCCGCTTCCTGAAATACGGCACGCCGGTCATGCTTTTGACCGTGCTTCTCTCCATGGTGTACATCTGGATCAGGTACTACGTACTGCACATCTAGTGCGGCGCGTACTGGGAAACGGAGGTCGTCATGGCGCAATGCAGTGTAGTCCAAGGCGAGACACAGCGGCAGCAGGCCGACAAGCGCCTGGAGTACGCCAAGTTCCGCCGGGCCATGACCCTGGTGGTCACGGCCGTGTCCATGACCCCCCTGCTGCTCCTGAGCGCCGTGCTCTACTTCAACTACCACGCGGTCTACGAGAGCAAGGTCATCGACCACCTGGAGGCCGTGGTGGAACGCCACGCCCTGGCCATCGACGAGTTCCTCTTCGAGCGCCGCCAGAACGTGCACATGCAGGTGGACTCCTACCCCTACGAGCAGCTGCGGGACGAGACCCTGCTCTACGACCGCCTGCGCAAGATGCAGAGCAACTACTCCAACGACTACGTGGACCTGGGCCTGGTGGACGAAAACGGCCTGCAGATGGCCTACGCCGGGCCCTTCCGGCTGCTCCAGGCCGACTACGGCACCGCGGAATGGTTCCGCCAGGCCATCGCCGAGGAGCGCTACATCAGCGACGTGTTCTCGGGCATGCGCGGGGCCCCGCACTTCATCGTCACGGCCCAGGGCCACCGGACCGACGGCCGGGCCTTCGTGCTGCGGGCCACCATCGACTTCGCGCACTTCAACGAGCGCGTGCGGCACATCCGCATGGGCACCACCGGCCTGGCCTTCCTGATCAACCGCCATGGCGAGTTCCAGACCGGGCTCCGGCCGGACGAGATCGTGGACCGCGAGGCCCTGGCCCGGATCATCGGCATCAACTTCGCCGAGGGCGTGCCGGTGCACCTGGAGAAGACCAACGCCCAGAACCAGGCCATGATCTATGTGGCCTACCCCCTGAAGATCAAGGACTGGATCCTGGTCTTCCAGCAGGACAAGCACGACGCCTTCGAGCACCTCTACAGCGCCCAGCTCATCTCGGTGAGCGTGCTGCTCCTGGGCGGCCTGGCCATCATCGGCACGGCCCTGGCCCTGATCCGGCGCATGGTCCAGCGCATCTCCGTGGCCGAGCAGGACCAGGAGGTGCTCCAGAAGCAGGTGGTGGAGACCGGCAAGCTGGCGGCCATCGGCGAGTTGGCCGCGGGCATCGCCCACGAGATCAACAACCCCCTGGCCATCATGGTCGAGCACGCGGGCTGGATCGGCGACCTGATGAAGGCCGAGAACACGGCGGCCATGAAGGGCTACCCTGAAATGGACAACTCCCTGCGGGAGATCGAGATCCAGGGCCGGCGCTGCAAGGAGATCACCCACAAGCTCCTGAGCTTCGCCCGGCGCACCGATTCCCGCGTGCAGGAGACCCAGCTCAACGACCTCATCGAGGAGGTCATCGAGGTCTCGGCCCAGAAGGCCCGCTACGGCAACACGACCATCAACCTCGAACTGGACCCCGCCCTGCCCGTGGTGCGCATCTCGCCCACCGAGATGCAGCAGGTGCTCCTCAACCTGGTGAACAACGCCATCGACGCCATGAACAAGGAGGCGGGGGCGATCACCATCCGGACCCGCAGCGAGGACGCCTGGGCGGTCATCGAGGTGGAGGACAACGGCCAGGGCATCCCCGAGGCCAACATGGCCCGCATCTTCGAGCCCTTCTACACCACCAAGCCGGTGGGCAAGGGCACGGGACTGGGCCTGTCCATCTGCTACGGCATCATCGACAAGAGCGGCGGCACCATCAACGTGTCCAGCACGGTGGGCGTGGGCACCACGTTCACGGTGCGGCTGCCCGTGCTGCCGGCCGTTCCGGCGGCTCCGGCGGTCGAGGCCTGATACCGGCAACCATCTGAAGAAAAGGAGACGGACATATGAGCATGGCCAAGATCCTGCTGATCGACGACGAGGCGTCCTTTCTCGAGGTGCTCTCCAAGCGGCTCGAAACCCGCAACCTGACCATCGCCACGGCCCTGAGCGGCGAGGCCGGGTTGAAGATCCTGGCCAAGGATCACGCGGTGGACGTGGTCATCCTGGACGTGAAGATGCCCGGGCTCGACGGCATCGAGACCCTCCAGATGATCAAGAAGAACTTCCCCCTGGTGGAGGTGGTCATGCTCACCGGCCACGCCACGGTGGAGACCGCCATCGAGGGCATGAAGCTCGGGGCCTTCGACTACCTCATGAAGCCCTGCGACATCGACCTCCTGGTGCAGAAGGTCCAGGAGGCCAAGGAAAAGAAGATCAAGCACGAGGAGAAGATCGTGCAGGCGCAGATGAAGGAGATCACGGGCCGCATGGCCTGAGGCGGAGCCGCGCATGAATCCCGAGAGCCCCATCCGGGTCCTCCTGGTGGACGACGAGGTCTCTTTCGTCACCGTGCTGGCCAAGCGCCTCTCGCTGCGCGGCCTGGACACCCAAGCCGCCACCAGCGGCCCCCAGGCCATCCAGAACCTGCGCGGCCGCGACTTCGACGTGGCCGTGCTGGACCTCAAGATGGACCGCATGGACGGCATGGAGGTCCTGCGCATATTCCGCCAGATGCTCCCCAGCATGCGGGTGATCATGCTCACCGGCCACGGGGGCGAGACCGAGGCCCGGCAGGCCATCATGGCCGGAGCCTTCGACTACATCATCAAGCCCTGCGAATTCGAAGATCTGCTGGCCAAGATCGAGAAGGCCGCCGAGGCTGCGCGCCAGCTCCTGCAGGGAAACACGTCCTAGTTCCGGCCCGGCCGAGGAGCATCCCATGCTGCAGCTTCAGCGACTCAGCGAAGGCATCATCGCCCGCATCAACGTCAACCTGCGCAAACACCGCTTCGACGCGGGCGTGGCCCTGCGCGACCAGATCCGCCAGGAGCAGTTCACCAACTTCTACGCCTTCTACGGCCTGACCTCGGAACACCCGCTGCTGTTCCGGTTCGAGCGCTCCAGCCTCTCGGGCAGCTACCTCCTGGGCAAGTGCGTGGTCCTGGACTCCATCCTCTACAAGAGCGACATCCGGGGCGATGAGCTCAAGCGGCGCTCCGGCTCGTTCAGCGTCAGCGGCATGCCCGTGCCCATGCACACCGACGAGAGCATCCACATCCGCGACAGCTTCCTGATCAAGACCCTGGTGCACAACTATTCCCACGACCCGATGTTCCCGGAGAGCTTCCCCATCCACAACACCGCGGCCCTGTTCTACGCCAACATCCACGGCTCGCCCGCCGAGGGCTGCTTCATGGGGGCCTTCTCCACCGTGGACCTGACCACGGTGCGCAACTGCGTCATCGGCGACTTCGCCTACGTGCAAACCGGCGACCTCCACGGCCAGACCGTGGAGCCCGGACACATCTGGATCCGCTCCGACGGGCAGTTCGACTTCAGCTACCGCCACACCAAAGGCGTGCTCAAGCGCTACGTGGGCGGCGGTCCCGGCAAGCGGCCCGACGGCCTGTTCATGAAGTTCCTGGACCAGCGCAAGCACGATTTCGGGCGGGTCTTCGGCTACCTCTACGCCACCGAGCCGGAACACACGGCCAAGGGCAGCTTCGTGAGCCGCTACAGCGTGATCAAGGGCAAGAGCCACGTGGGCGAGAACGCCCTGGTGGCCCAGCGGGCCTTCATCGAGGAGTCCTGGCTGGGCAAGGGGGCCAACGCCCAGGAGAACTGCTACATCCTGCATTCCCGGCTGGACGGCCTGGACGTGACGGCCCACGGCGGCAAGATCATCCACACCCGCCTGGGCCGCAAGGTCTTCGTGGGCTTCAACGCCTTCCTGCGCGGCACGCCGGAGTGCAAGCTCAAGATCGGCGAGGGCAGCATCGTCATGCCCCACACCATCATCGACCTGCGCGAACCCCTGGAGATCCCCCCGGCCACCCTGGTCTGGGGCTACGTGCGCAACGCCGAGGACCTCAAGCGCAACAGCCTGGCCATCGAGGCCCTGAGCAAGGTGCGCGGCAAGGTCAAGGTGGGCGGCATGACCTTCGAGGGCGACGGCCACGCCTTCGTCACCGGCTTCGCCCAGCGCATCGAGCACATCCTGGAGGCCAACGGGGCCTTCTACGACGGCTTCGACAACGCGGGCCATGCCCAGATGACCAAGAACATCAAGTACAACATCATCCAGCCCTATTCCGACAGCGACCTCCAGGGCATCTACCCGAGCATGCGCATCTACCCCATGGAATACGAGTCCTGACGCGTCCGGGCCCCTGCCCGGATGCCCCGCCATTGCGGAACCCTCCGCGACCCGTTATGTTGCCGCCACATGGCGCGGCACCTGCCCGGGTGGCGAAACTGGTAGACGCAAGGGACTTAAAATCCCTAGCTCCGCAAGGGGTGTGCGGGTTCGACTCCCGCCCTGGGCACCAGCCGATCCTGCACGTTCATTCCTTCCCCGTTCCCCCAGGTCGGTTCCCGCTGGTTGAATTGGCGCGGACGATGGTCTAGGCTGGCCCCATAAGTCCCTGCCGAACCAAGGAGAAGGCCATGCCTCGGCGTTCCCGCCCTGCCCGAACAGCCCCCCGCCGCCCCGGTGCGCTGCGCCATGCCTGAGCCGCGCAGCGTCAGCGCCCTGGACATCCCGGCGGACATGCTCCTGCTGTCCCCGGCCCTGTCCTTTGTGGAGGAGCTTGCCCGGGGCCTGGGCTTCGAGCACGTCGAGGCCCTGAACATCCGTCTGGCCCTGGAAGAGACCCTGACCAACATCATCCAGCACGGCTACCCGGACGATCCCGAAGGCCGCATCGGCCTGCGCTGCGAGGTCCTGCCCACGGGCCTGCGCCTGGTGGTCCGGGAAAAGGGCCTGCCCTACGACCCCGAGGCCATCGCGGCCTTTGACCCGGCCCAGGCCAGCCTGGATGGCGAGGCCACGGGCCTGGGCACCCTGCTCATCCGCCACGCCGTGGACGAGGTGCAGTACCGCAACCTGGGCCGCGAAGGCCGCGAAATCGTCCTGACCCGGCACCTGCGGGACCGGCACGTGGCCCATATCCTGGACCTCCAGGCCCCCAAAGCCGGGGAGCCCGGAGGCCCGACCGAGACCGTGGAGTTCGACGTGCGCCCCTTCCAGGACCAGGACGCCCTGGAGATCTCCCGCTGCGCCTACCTGACCTACGGCTATTCCTACGAGGACTACATCTACTACCCCGAGCGCGTGGCGGCCATGAACGCCGAAGGCACGCTCCTCTCCGTGGTGGCCGTGACCCGGGACGGCCGGTTCATGGGCCATGCCGCGGCCAAGCGAAGCCACCCCGGAGACCCGCTCCTGGAGTTCGGCGTGCTTCTCGTCTCGCCGCAGTTCCGGGGCCATGGGGTGGCCGGACGCCTTGTGGACGCCGTGATCGAGCGGGCCCGCCAGGCCGGGGCCTCCAGCGGTTTCGGCCGGGCCGTGGCCGGGCACACGATCTCGCAGCGGCTGTCCGAGGACAAGGGCATGCGGGGCTGCTGCCTGCTCCTGGGCACCTTTCCCAAGGACGTGGAGTTCAAGAAGCTCACGGGCGTGATCCCGGACAAGATGAGCTGCCTGGCCCTCTGGCTCGGCCTGCGGGAACGCGGGCCACGACGGCTCTTCCCGCCCGCGCGGCACAGGGACTGGATCGCGCGGCTCTACCAGAACATGGGCCTGGCCTGGGACGAGACCTCCCCGGCCGGGACAACGCAGGACTGCGGCCGCCTGGAGAGCCAGTTCACCGACATCCTGAACATCGGCGAGGTCCTGGTGCCGGACTGCGGCCCCGGGAATCTCGAAGAGGTCCTGCGCACCGTGCGCCGGCTCCACCTGCGCGGCGCGGACGCGGTCTATGTCTTCCTCAACCTGGAGCATCCGGGCTGCCCGGCCCTGGCCCAGGCCCTGGAGGAGCACGACTGCTTCTTCGCCGGGGTGCTGCCGGAAAAGATCGCGGGCCGCGACGCCCTGGTGCTCCAGCGGCTCAACAACCTGCCCATCCGCTACGAGAACATCCGGCTGGAGGACCCCGAGGCCTTCGCCCTGCTGGACTACATCCGCGGCCAGGACCCGGCCGCGGACGACGCGGCGCAGTGAACGCCGCCGAGGAGAGGCATGGACTACGCCCAGTGCTATGACCGCAACATCGGCCTGTTCACCCCGGAACAGCAGGGCACCCTGCGCCGGGCCACAGTCACCGTGGCCGGAACCGGCGGCGTGGGCGGCATCGAGGCCGCCACCCTGGCCCGCTTCGGCGTGGGCGAGCTGCGGCTCATCGACCCCGGCGTGTTCGACGAACCGGACATGAACCGCCAGTTCGGGGCCCTGGCCAGCACCATGGGCCGGAACAAGGCCCGGGTCACGGCCGAGATGATCCGGGACATCAACCCGTTCTGCACGGTGCGCGTGCAGGAAAAGGGCCTGTCCAACGAGGCGGAGCTGCGGGAATTCATGGCCGGAAGCCACCTGGTCATCGACGCCATCGACTACATGGGCTTCGATTGCAAGGCCGCCTTTGCCCGGGCCGCGCGGAGCCTGGGGCTGTACAACCTGACCGCCCCGATCCCGGGCTTCGGCACCCTGCTCATGATCTTCGCGCCCCGGGGCATGACCCTGGAGACTTTTTTCCAGGCTCCGGAGGATCCGGCCCTCTGGCCCGGGCACCAGATCCGCCTGGACCGCATCCTGGGGCCCGAACGCTTCGGCGGCCTGGCAGCGGAATTCCTGCGCGGGAAGCGCAAGACCCTGCCCTCCTGCGCCGGGGCCGCGGCCCTCAACGGCGGCCTAGTGGCCACCGAGGCGGCCCTGATCCTCACCGGACTGCGGCCGGAGAGCGCAATCGTGGCCGCGCCCCGGGTCGCCTACCTGGACATGCTCCGCCGCAGCTTCGAGATCTACGAGGCCACGGCATGAGCGGACTGACCCTGGAACGGCTGCACAGGCTGGCGGACCCGGGCTCGTTCGAGCCCTTTGCGGGCATGGACGGCTCGGGCTCGGTGTTCGGCGCCCTCGCCACGGCGGGCCGCCCGGCCTATGTCCTGGCCACGGACGTGGACCAGCCGCCGCGCGTTTCGCTGTTCGAGACCATCTCCCGCCAGAACGCCTTTCTCGAACACGTGCTGGCCCATCCCGCGCCCCTGATCCAGCTGCTCGACGTGCCCCCGCACATGCGCGCGCTCCAGGGCAAGACCCCGATCCCGCCGGACGCCCTGCGCCTTTTGGCGGATTCCCACGGCGTGGGCCGGGGCTATGCCCTGCGCGCCCGGCTGGAGGGCCTGGTCCCGCGCGTCTGCCTGCTCTTCGGGCCCATCGGCGCGGCCCTCTCCTTCCCCTCGGCCCTGTGCGACGCGCTGGTCATGCTGGAGGACGCGGCCCTGTGCATCGGCCGCCCCGACGCCGTGACCCTGATGACCGGACAGCGGACGACCTTCGAGCGCCTGGGCGGAGCGCGCATGCACGCCACGGTCACGGGCACGGCCCACCGCCTGGCCAGCACCGAGGACGGGGCCCTGGCCTGGGCCCGGCACTGGCTCGGGTTTCTGCCGGACCGCAGTGGCGCGCCCCTGCCGGAACACGCCCCGGTCCCGCCCCGGGGCCGCATGGAAGCCGTGGCCGCTGCGGCCGGGGCCGGGCTGAACACGCCCTTCCCCATGCGCGAGCTGCTGGAGGCCCTGGTGGACGGCGGCTCCTGGCTGGAAATGGGCGAACTGCACGCCGGGGAATGCCTCACCGGCTTCTGCCGCCTGGGCGGGCGGCCCGTGGCCGTGCTGGCCAGCAATTCCCGGGAGCGCGGGGGCATCCTCTTCCCGGAGACCTGCCGGAAGATGACCCGGTTCATCCGGTTCTGCGGCTGGTTCGGCCTGCCCACGCTGTTTCTGGCCGACACCCCGGGCTTCATGGTGGGCGAGGAGGTGGAGCGCCAGGGCAATGTCCAGGCCGCGGCCGAACTCTACACCGCCATTGCCACGAGCCCCGCGCCCAAGGCCTGCCTGGTCGCGCGCAAGGCCTATTCCGCCGGGCTCTACGCCATGGCCGGGCCGGGCTTCGACGCCGCGTTCTGGGCCGCTCCCGGGGCCTCCATCTCGGTCTTCGGGCCCGAGGCCCTGCGCCGCTTCGGCCAGGACCGCGACATGCCCCCGGCGGCGCAACAGGCTGCGGCGGCCATGCTCGAGGGCGCGCTCCATCCGGAACTTTTGGCGCAACAGGGCCTGCTGGACCAGGTCCTGCCCTGGGAGCGGCTCCGGGAACAACTCATGGAATTCGCGGCCTGCAACAACGGGCCACAGGCCTGAACACGCGGAGAGGAACATGGACAGAGCGCGCATCGAGGAGATCATCGGCATTGCCGAGCAATGGGACCTGGACGCCCTGGAGGTGGAGGACGAACAGGGTTCGGTGCGCGTGGTGCGCCGCAGCGCGTCGGCCCCCGTGGCGGCCGCAGCACCCGCGCCAACGGCCCGGGAATCCGGGGCTCCGGCCCGGGACGTGCCGCCGGGCCTG
>DFYP01000184.1 GCA_002382645.1 Desulfovibrio sp. UBA4079
CGGCCATCTATTCCTCTCCGGTCTTCTCCCCGGACGCTTCCGGGGCGCTCTCTTCGGTCTGGGGCGCGGGCTCCACGGCCTCTTCGGCCGCCGGGGTCTCGGCCGCCGGAGTCTCGGCAGTCTGGGCCTCAGCCGCCTCGGCCTCGGCCGGCTGCGGCTTGATGTCGAGCATGTTCATGGCCAGGCGCACGTCGCCGACCCGCGAGGGCGTCATGCCCTCCACGGCCAGGATCTGTTCGTCCGTGGCTGCGGCGAGCATCTCGGCGGTCTCGAAGCCTGCGGCCAGGAAGTTCTCGATGCCCACTTCGGCCACGCTGGCCAGCTGTTCCAGGCCCTTGCGGTCGGCGTTGAGTTCGCCGTAGCGGCTTTCCGTGAAGATGTCGATCTTCCAGCCCAGGAGCTTGGAGGCCAGCTTGACGTTCTGGCCCTTGCGGCCGATGGCCAGGGTCAGCTGGTCGTCGGGCACCACCACCTCGAGCACCTGCTCCTCCTCGTCCACGGTGATCCGGGTGATCACGGCCGGGGACAGGGCGTGCTGGGCGTACATGGCGATGTCCGGGCTCCAGACCACGATGTCGATGCGTTCGCCCTTGAGCTCCTGGACGATGTTCTGGATGCGCGAGCCGCGGATGCCCACGCAGGCGCCCACGGGGTCCACGTCCCGGTCGCGGGAGTAGACCGCCACCTTGGCGCGCAGGCCCGGATCGCGGGACACGCCCATGATCTTGACCGTGCCGTCGGCCACTTCGGGCACCTCGCGGTGGAACAGGGCGGCCATGTAGTCGGGGTGGCTGCGGGAGACCACGACCTGCGGGCCGCGGGACTCCTTCTGCACGTCGATGATATAGGCCTGGACGCGGTCGCCGCGCTTGTAGCGCTCGCGGGGGATCTGCTCCTCCTTGGGGAGCAGGGCCTCGGTGCGGCCCAGGTTGATGATCCAGCCGGTGCGGTCGCGGCGCTGGATGATGCCCGAGGCGATCTCGCCCACGCGGTCCTTGTATTCCTCGTAGATGATCTCCTGCTCGGCGTCGCGCATCCGCTGGATGATCACCTGCTTGGCGGCCTGGGCCGCGATGCGCCCCAGGTCCTCGATGTTCAGCTTGAAGCCCATCTCGTCGCCGAGCTGCACGGCCGGGTCGTGCTTGCGGGCCTCCTTGAGCTCGATCTCGTTGAGCGGCTCCTTGACCTTGTTGGCCACGACCTTGAACTGGTAGACCTCGATCTCGCCGGCTTCCTCGTTGAAGCTGACCTCCACGTCCATGTTCTCGCCGTATTTGCGGATCACGGACGAGCGCACGGCCTCTTCGAGGGTGTCCACCAGCAGGTCGCGGTCGATGCCGCGGTCCTTGCTGATCTGGTCGATGGCTCTCTTCAGTTCCGACATGGGAATCCTCCGCTCTCTCCCCGGTCCGGCACGTTCGCCGGGCCGCGGGCTCTAGAATTCGTGCACGAGACGGGCCTTCTTGACCCGGTCCCAGGAAAAATCAAAGCGCCTGCCGTCCACGGCCAGGGCCAGACCGTCGGGCCGGGCCTCTTCCAGCCGGCCCCGGAAATTCTTGCGGCCGTCCTCGGGCTCGGCCAGGCTCACGTCCAGGATGCGGCCCACGTAGGGCGGCAGCTGGCCGGGTTCGAAGAAGCGGCGTTCCAGCCCCGGCGAGGAGACCTCCAGGACGTAGGCCCCGCGCATGACATCCTCCACCTCCAGGGCCGCGCCCAGGCTCCGGCTGACCTCGGCGCACTGGTCCACTGTGGAGCCCCCGGCCGACTCGATGAACAGGCGCACCAGCGGCCGCCTGCCGGAGGCCGCCAGCTCCAGCCCCCAGACCGCGAGTCCCAGGGACTCGGCCACGGGCCGGGCCAGTTCCAGAATCTTCTGTTCAAGGCCGTGCTGGGCCATGCGCGCTTCCGTCAACCCGGCCTGTGGGCCGGAAAAAAAAAGGGGGCCAGAAGGCCCGCCCGCGAAGAGAACCAAAGGTTCAGGCAGTATTCCATGTTGAGGCCTTGGAGCGGGTGACGGGGATCGAACCCGCGACACCAAGCTTGGGAAGCTTGTACTCTACCAGCTGAGCTACACCCGCTCGAAACATCTCCTACTAGGCGCAAGAGGGAACCTTGTCAACAGGTTCCCCGAAGGGGGTCTTTTTTTCTCCCGCCCGGGCCCTGAACGCTGGCCCGCATATTGCAAAGTGGGGCTCAGGCGAAGGAGGTCCATCCATGCAGGATAGTACGTACAGCGCGCTTTTCGGGGCTTTGTCCAACGAAAAGCGGCTCGCCATCATCGCCAATAATTTGGCGAACGCCAACACCACGGGTTACAAACGCGACCAGGTGGCCTTTGAGGACACCTTCCAGCGCTTTGCCCACGACTACCTCGTGGACTCCCGGATCAGCCTGCGGGACAAGGAACTCTGGCCCAAACCCGACGTCATCGCCAAGCCGCGGCTCTCGGAGCAGCACGTGGACCTGAGCCAGGGCAGCCTCCAGCTCACCGGCAACCCCCTGGACCTGGCCATCACCGGCGAGGGCTTCTTCAAGGTCCGCACCCCGGACGGCGACTTCATGACCCGCTCGGGCAGCTTCCAGATGAACACCGAGGGCGGGATCATCAGCGAGCAGGGCTTCAACCTCCTGGGCTCGGGCGGTCCCCTGACCATCCCCGCGGGCGAGAAGGTCCAGGTGGACGGCCTGGGCCAGGTGCTCGTGGGCGGGGAGGTGGTCAACACCCTGGACCTGGTCACGGTGGACGACCCCCGGGCCCTGGAAAAGGTCGGCAACAACCTGTACCGCGTCCGCACGGGCTCGCAGGCCCGGGAAGTCCCGGCCACCGAGGCCCGGGTGGAGCAGGGCTACATTGAGAAAGCCAACGTGGAAGTGGTCGGCGAGATGGTCGCCATGATCGAGGTCCAGCGCGCCTTTGAAATGTACCAGCGCATGATCACCGGCACGGCGGATATGGACAAGACGGTGTCCGAGAAAGTCGGCAGCGTCATCTAAACGGAGGATTGTTCCATGATGCGTTCCCTGTGGACCGCGGCCACCGGCATGGTGGCCCAGCAGACCAACATCGACGTGATGTCCAACAACCTGGCCAACGTGAACACCACGGGCTTCAAGAAGAGCCGGGCCGAGTTCGAGGACCTCATGTACCAGACCCTGCGCATCGCGGGCAGCCCCACCGAGGGCGGCAACCGCATCCCCACCGGGCTCCAGGTGGGCATGGGCGTGCGCCCGGTGACCGTGCACAAGTTCTTTTCCCAGGGCGACTTCCAGAACACCTCCAACCCCCTGGACATCGCCATCGAGGGCGACGGCTTCTTCCTCTTGGACAACAACGGGGAGGACGTCTACACCCGGGCCGGGGCCTTCAAGCTGGACAACGAGGGCCGCGTGGTCACGGCCAACGGCTACACGCTCCAGCCCGAGTTCGTGGTTCCGGCCGAGACCGTGAACGTGGTCGTCACCGAGCGCGGACACATCTCGGCCCTGGACACCAACGGCCAGGAGCTGGCCGCCACGGACATCCCCATCTACACCTTCATCAACCCCGCGGGCCTCAACGCCGTGGGCCGCAACCTGTTCACCGAGACCGAGGCCTCGGGCCCGGCCACCCAGGGCACCCCCGGGGACACCAACTTCGGCACCCTGTCCCAGGGCTACCTGGAGATGTCCAACGTGGAGATGGTCGACGAGATGGTCGGCCTGATCGTGGGCCAGCGGGCCTACGAGGTGAACTCCAAGGCCATCACCACGGCCGACGCCCTGCTCCAGACGGCCATCAACATCAAGCGTTAAGGATGACGATGCAGCCGGGAACGATCATGCGGACGGCGCGCCGAGCGCTTTTGGCCCTGGTTCTTCTGGGCCTCTGCCTGGCCGCCTGGGCCCAGGCCGCCGGGCAGCCCGCCTGGCGGATATCGGTCCGGGACGCGGCCTGCTCCTATGGCCCGCGCGTGCAGCTGGGCGAGATCGCCGAGATCTACGGCGAACCGCCGGCCGGGCTCTGGGAGCGCCTGAGCGCCCGGGAGCTCTGGAACAACCCCGAGCGCACCGGCCGCCAGGTCACGGTCAACCGGGAGCAGCTGGAGCGGCTCCTGCGCCACTACGTCCCCGAGGTGGGCCAGTCCTGGGTCCTGCCCAGCCAGCTCACCGTGCAGTACGGCGGCCTGCTCCTGGAGCGCCGGGAGATCGAGAAAAAGGTTGTCGAGTTTTTGACCCCCCGGGCCGCGGGCCTGGGCGGGGAGGCCGAGTTCAAGGACTTCCGGCTGCCCGAGGGCGTGTTCGTGGATAACGGCTCGGACACCGTGGCCGTGGACCTGGCCGGTCCCCTGGCGCCCGGCCGGGTGGGCCTGCGGCTCACCGTGCTCACGCCCGACGGCAAGATCGTCAAGCGCCTCTCGGCCAGCGTCTTCATGAACCTCTGGAAGGCGGTGCCCAGCGCGTCCAAGCCGCTCAACCGCATGCATCCCCTGGAGCCCGACGACGTGACCTTCATGCGCCGCAACCTGGCCTACATCCCGGACGTCTGGGACGGCAGCGGCGGACCCTGGCGCATCGCCCAGCCCGTGGGCAAGGGCCAGCCCATCACCAAGGCCCACCTGGAGCCGCTGCCGGCCGTGGCCAGGGGTGAGAAGGTCATGCTCGTGTACCAGGGCGAGCGCATCCAGATGGCCGTCAAGGCCGAGGCCCTGAGCGACGGCGACGTGGGCCAGACCGTGGCGGTGCGCAACTTGCAGACCAAGAAGGAAATCTCGGGCACCGTGGTGGACAACCACACCGTGCTCGTCAGGTAGGAACCGGAGTCACCCATGAACACGCGTTGGATTTCCCTGGCGGCCCTGGCCCTGCTCCTGGGGGGATGCGCCTCGAGCCACAACCCCACGACCATGCCCGAGCTGACCCAGCCCATGATCGAGGAGCCCGAACCCCTGGACAATCCCGGCTCGCTGTTCAGCGCCAACGGGGCCGAGTACCTCTATGACGACAACCGGGCCACCCGGGTGGGCGACATCGTCATGGTGGTGGTCTCCGAGACCACCTCGGCCAAGAACAAGGCCGAGACCACGGCCACCCGCGAGGGCACCATGGACATCGGCGCCACGGCCATACCCCAGGCCGGCCTGGGCGCCCTGGCGACCCGGCCCCTGGGCCTGACGGCCGGAGCCCAGTTCAACACCACCAACAAGAACGATTTCTCGGGCACGGGCGAGACCAAGCGTGACTCCTACTTCACCACCACCGTGGCCACGCGCATCGTGCGCATGCTGCCCGGCCGGGTGATGCAGGTGGAGGGCGCGCGCCAGATCCGCGTCAACGACGAGAACCAGATCCTCGTGGTGCGCGGGCTGGTGCGCCAGCGCGACATCGCCTCCGACAACACCGTGCCCTCCAGCAACCTGGCCCAGGCCCAGATCGAGGTCTACGGCGAGGGCATCGTGGCCGACAAGCAGAAGCCCGGCTGGCTGGCCCGCATCCTGGACAACCTCTGGCCCTACTGAGCGCTGGCGGAGAAGGGGACATGAACACGCAGATCTTTCGTGACCTGATGCGCCTCCGGGGCCGCCGCCTGCCGGTCGTCCTGGCCCTGATTGCCCTCTTGAGCGCGGCCCTGGTGGCCCCGGCCCTGGCCGTGCGGCTCAAGGACATCGCCAGCTTCAGCGGCGTGCGCACCAACGAGCTGGTGGGCTACGGCCTGGTGGTCGGCCTCTCCGGCACCGGCGACGGCACCAGTTCCCAGTTCACCATCCGCTCCATGGTCAACATGCTCGACAAGATGGGCGTGCAGGTGAGCCCCTCGGCCATCAAGCCCAAGAACGTTGCCGCGGTCATGGTCACGGCCAAGATGCCGGCCTCGGCCAAGCCCGGCTCCAACCTGGATATCGCCGTGTCCTCCCTGGGCGACGCCAAGAGCCTGCTCGGCGGGGTGCTCCTGCTCACGCCGCTCAAGGGCGTGGACGGCCAGATCTACGCCCTGGCCCAGGGTCCGCTGACCATCGGCGGATTCACGGCCTCGGGCGAGGCGGCCACGGCCCAGAAGAACATCTCCACCGTGGGCCGCATTCCCAGCGGGGCCGTGGTGGAGCGCAGCGTGCCCTTCAAGTTCAACAGCCAGGAGAGCATGACCGTGAGCCTGAACGCCGCGGACTTCACCACGGTGATGCAGGTGGTCAACCGGATCAACTCCAGCCTGGGCGGCGGCTACGCCCGGGCCCAGGACGCCTCGACCATCGAGCTGGCCGTGCCGGACAAGTTCCGCGGCAACATGGTCCCGCTCATGGCCTCCCTGGAGAACATGGACGTGAGCCCGGACGCCCGGGCCAAGGTGGTGGTGGACGAGAAGACCGGCACCGTGGTGGTCGGCAGCGAGGTCCGCCTGAGCCGCGTGGCCGTGGCCCACGGCAACCTCCAGATCGTCATCAGCGAGAGCCAGCAGGTCAGCCAGCCCGGGCCGTTCTCCCAGGGCCAGACCGTGGTCACGCCCCAGACCGACATCGCGGTGCGCGAGCAGAACAACCGGCTCATGCTCGTGGAGGGCGCCACGCTCCAGGAGCTGGTGGACGGCCTGAACGCCATCGGGGCCACCCCCCGCGACCTCATTTCCATCATCCGCACGCTCAAGTCCGCGGGCGCCCTGCACGCGGACCTGGAGGTCATCTAGATGACCACGCCCGCGCACGACGCCTCCCTGGTGGGGCAGCAGAAGCTTGAGGAACAGGATCTCGTCCGCTTCAAGGTCTCCATGGACGCGCTCAAGAGGCGCCTGTCCGACCCGCAAGCCAAGGACAAGCAGCTCCGCAAGGCCTGCCGCAACTTCGAGGCCGTGTTCATCGGCAAGCTCTGGGAGCAGATGCGCGCCACCGTGCCCAAGGAAGGCTACCTGCACAGCCCCCAGGAGGACGCCTACCTGTCCATGTTCGACCAGGCCTTCTCCGAGAAGATGGCCGACTCCGGCGGCATGGGCCTGGCCGACATGCTTTACGGACACCTCAAGGAGCGCCTGGCGGACATGGGCCGCAACGCCCTGCCCGGACGCCTGGAGGTCCCGGCCGCGCCGGAACAGGCCCCGGCCGAGGGAGAGGCCGCCCCGGCGGCTCCGGCCCAGGTCTCCGAGACCCCGGCCATCAAGCCCCTGGCCGAGTCCGGCCGCGATCCCCGGCAGGCCCAGGAGCGGCAGAGAATCCAGCCCGTGGGCCGGCGCCAGGACCTGCGACCCCTGCATTCCGCGGCCCAGGTGAACCCGCTCCCGCGCCCGGGCAGCCGCTTCGCCCCGCAGCAGGGCGTCCAGCCCTCGGCCGCGGCCCTGCCCGCCGTAGAGGTTCCGGTGGCCGAAACCCCGGAGCAGGTGGCGGCCCAGCTGGAGGAGCTGGTGCGGCGCATCGAGGCCTCGGAGCAGCAGACCAACATTTCTTCGCAGCCGGCCCAGCCGGTGGCGGCGCCGCAGGAGGGGGCGCGGGTCTATCGCGGGCAGCAGTCCGGCGTGCAGCGTCCTGGCCGCAAACTTGCAAAGATCGGTTGACCCCTCCTGACCGGCCTTGTCCCGGAGCTGGCGGGGAAGTGATGAAAATCATGGAAAACCGACAGCTTGAGACGACAAGGAGGGGCGCATGATCGGCCGCATTCAGGAAAATTTGTCCCGGCAGCTCAAAGCCCTTGGACTGCTCGAAGAACTCCTGGAAGAAGAATTTTCCTACCTCAAGACCAGCAAGCCCCAGGCCGTCTCCCGGGTCGAAATCTCCATCCAGGAGCTCATGCGCCAGCTCACCGTGGAGCGCCTGAGCCTGCGCGCCCTGGTCCAGGAAGTGCAGCCGGGCGCCAAGCGCGTGCGCGAGATCCTCGACGGACTCGAGCCTGAGCAGGGCGAGGCCCTGCGGACCATCCTGAGCGACCTGGACCACGCCGAGCAGGTCTGCGCCCGCCGGGCGGCCAAGAACCAGAACCTGGTCCTGGCCCTGTTCCAGCAGAGCCGCAACCTGCTCCAGTACCTCCAGGACCGCATCCTGCCGAAGGGCACGGCCTACGCCGCCTCCGGCCGCATGGCCCGCGCCGCAAGCAATCCCACCCTGGTCACCGGGAGGCTGTAGATGTTCGGCCCGAACTCCATCCTGGACATGGCCAAGGGCGCGCTCCTGACGCACCAGGCCTGCATCCAGGTCACCGGCGAGAACATCGCCAACGTGGACACCCCGGGCTACGCGCGGCGGGGCGTGACCCTGGCCGAGGCCGGGGTCATCAACTACACGCCGGGCCAGGTGGGCCTGGGCGTGGAGGCCACCCAGGTCATCCGCTACTTCGACGAGATGGTCGAGCGGCTCTATTACGACCAGTCCGCCCTGGCCTCGCGCTGGGACACCACCTACGCCTCGCTGTCCAGCGTGGAGACCATGTTCAACGAGTCCGACGGCTACGGCATCAGCAACTCCCTTTCGGAGTTCTTCACCGCCTGGACCAACCTGAGCCAGAGCCCCGAGGACACCGGCTCCCGCCAGGAACTGATCAACAGCACGGACACGCTCTGCTCGCTCCTGAGCCAGACCGACTCGGACCTGTCCAAGCTCCAGCAGCAGGCCGACGAGGAGATCGCCCAGGAGATCGACACGGCCAACCAGCTCATCCAGGACATCGCCGAGCTGGACCGCCAGCTCAACCTCTACGACCAGCCCGGCTCGAACAACGCCAACAACCTCTACGACCAGCGCGCCACCAAGCTGCGCGATCTGGCCGACATCATGGGCATCAACGTCATCGACAACGGGTCCGGGAACATCACCGTGACCACCGAGGGCGGCCAGGTGCTGGTGGACGGGGTGGAGCACTATTCCCTGGAGTTCACCGCGGCCCAGACCAGGACCTCGCTGACCCCGACCTCGAACTTTGACGGCGAGGCCTTCTTCACCGGCAACGACACCTACGAGTACACGCTCCAGTGCGTCGACGCCGGGTACGTGAGCAACGGCGCGGCCGCGGCCCAGTTCCGGGTCTCCCTGGACGGCGGCCGGACCTGGCTCACCGGCGAGGACGGCCAGGAGCTCCACTATTCGGCCCGGCCCGAGGACGGCAAGATCCAGATCGGCGGCCTGACCGTCTGGTTCGGCACGGCCGACGACCCCACCACCCCGGGCAGCGAGCAGGACCCGCTGGCCACGCCCACCCAGCCGATGTCCGTCGGCGACACCTTCACCATCATTCCCAAGAAGAACATCTACTGGGTGAAGAACACCTCCACCAAGGAGAACATCACCCCCCTGCAGTACGCCAACGGCGACGACGACACCTCGCGGATCTGCAGCGGCACCCTGGCCGGGCTGTTCAACTTCCGGGACAACTACCTGGGCAGCTACCAGGACAAGCTGGACGCCCTGTCCGAGTCCCTGGTCTGGGAGGTCAACCGGCTGCACAGCCAGGGCGCGGGCCTGGAGAAGTTCGGCATCGTCGAGGGCACCTATTCCGTGGCCCACGACGACCGGGCCCTGGGCGAGGACTCCACCGGCCTGGTCTACGGCGACAAGCTCCAGTCCGGCAGCAGCATGTTCTATGTCTACAACGCCGACACCGGGCTGCTCGTCTCGGGCGCGTCCCTGGACTGGAGCGCGGCCGCCGGGGTCCAGAACTTCGACCCCACGGTGAACACCCTGGAGGACGTGGCCGACGCCTTCAACCGGACCTTCAGCGGGGCCGTCACCGCCACCATCGTGAACCACAAGCTCCAGCTCAAGGCCGCGGACGGCTACCAGTTCGCCTTCGGCACGGACTCCACCGGCCTCATGGCCGCGCTCGGACTGAACACCTTCTTCCAGGGCTCCACGGCCCAGGACATCGCGGTCAACGAGAAGCTCGGCACGGACCTGGACTACATCTGCGCCGGGCACGTCAACGGCGCGGGCGAGGCCAACGCGGGCGACAACACCATCTCCCTGGCCCTGTCCGAGCTCCAGGACATGAGCGTGCGGATCAGCACGCTGCGCGACGGGGTCACCAACCAGACGCTCAGCGGCTACTACAACAGCCTGGTGGGCGACGTGGGCGCGGACGTGGCTTCGGCCCAGTACAGCTACGAATTCAACCACGCCCTGGCCAGCGACCTGGACACCCGCCAGCAGGAGGCCATGGGCGTGAACCTGGATGAGGAGATGACCAACCTCATCAAGTTCCAGCACGCCTACACCGCCGCGGCCAAGCTCGTGACCCTGGCCGACGAGATGATGCAGACGCTGCTCTCGCTCAAGTCCTGACAGGGAGGATAGGGATCATGCGCATCACCCAGCAGATGCTCTACGACAGCTATATCTCCAACATGAACTCGTCGTTGAGCAAACTCATGGAGCTGAACAACGAGTCCAGCACCATGAAGCGGATCAACAAGCCCTCGGACGATCCCACGGGCATGGTGCGCGTGCTGAACCACCGGGACACCCTCACGGCCATCGGGCAGTACCAGGAGAACATCGACACGGCCCAGGGCTGGCTCAACGCCTCGGACGAGAACCTGATCCAGGTCTCGAACATCATCACCCAGGCCAAGACCCTGGCCGAGCAGGCCGCCACCGGCACGCTCACGTCCGACAACCGGGAGCAGATCAGCTACCAGGTGCGCAGCCTGTTCGAGCAGCTCGTGGGCCTGGCCAACCTGGAGTACGACGGCAAGTCCGTGTACGCCGGGCAGAAGACCGATTCCCCGGCCTTCCAGGAAATCCTCTGGATGACCACCAACGACGCGGATTTCGCGGGAGACACCGGATTCTACATCGACGGCGACTCGGACACCACGATCCTGGTGCAGTTCTACGACACCACCGGGACCCAGGGCGCCGGGGCCCTCATGAACCTCTCCGACGCCAACCTGGGCGTGCGCTACAGCATGGACGGCGGCGAGACCTTCCACCAGGGTTCGCTGACCCTGGCCGGCGGCCAGGCCGTGGTCAACCTGCCCGAGAGCGGCGCCCGGCTGACGCTGACCAACGCCGCGGCCCAGGTCAAGCTCACGCCCCGTGACGACGTCAGCGTGGCCGACGGCACCTGGCTCTGGCTGCGGCCCACGGCCCAGTACATGGGCGACGACTCCAGCGACAACAGCGACGTGGACGTCACGTCCCTGGGCCAGGGCACGGACCAGCTCCTGTCCTGGGCCACGGGCAACTTCGGACCCAACGTGTCCGTGCGCGTGGACGGCTACCTCTCCAACGGCAGCCTGGTGCGCAACGCGGCGACCATAGGGTCCCAGACCATCGTCTATTCCTACAGCACGGACGGCGGGGTGAACTGGATCACGGGCAACGTGCAGGCCCCCAACGGCGTGGCCTCCAACGTGAGCCTGTCCATCGGCGGCGGCCTGTTGAACATCGCCTCCAACGGCGGCAACGTGATCCAGCCCGGCTCGCAGTTCTTCCTGCACGCCCGCTCCTCGTCCATCGAGGTGGCCATCTCGAGCACCGAGAAGGTCCGCATCAACGAGGTGGGCATGGACATCTTCGGGGGCGTGTACCAGGACCCGGAGAGCGTGGCCGACGCCGACGGCAACCGGGTGCACCTGACCAGCCAGAACGCCGCCGTGGTCTTCGCGGAGGACGGCTCCTCCATGATTTCCGGCAGCAACGCCTCCCCGACCAAGAACCTCTTCGAGGCCATGGGCAACCTCATCGCCTTCCTGGAGACCAACAACCAGAGCGGCATCCAGAACGCCCTGGCCAGCCTGACCCAGGCCCAGGAGCACATCCTCAACGCCGCGGCCAGCGTGGGCGGGCGGGAAAACCGCCTGGAGGTGGCCTCGACCATCCTGGACGGGCTGGAGTACAACGAGAACGAGCGGATCTCGAGCATCGAGGACGCGGACATGGCCGACCTGCTCACCGCGCTCTCCCAGCAGGAAATCATCTACAAGGCCGTGCTCCAGTCCTCCAGCACGATCATGCAGATGAGCCTCTTGAACTACTTGTAAGCGTGGACTTCCGGGCCGGGCTGGGGTAGAAGCGCCCAGTGACGGCCGAAAGGCCGCGGCGAACAAGGCCAGACCGAGGTGTTATGCTCATCCTGACCCGGCGACCGGGCGAAAGCCTCTATTTGGGGGACAACATCAAGCTCAAGGTGTTGTCGGTCCAGGGCAAGCAGATCAAGCTTGGTCTGGAGGTGCCCGAGGACATGCCGGTCTATCGGGAAGAGGTCTATCAGAAAATCAAGGAGCAGAACCGGCTGGCCCTGGAAACGAGCCAGCAGGACCTGCTTGCGGCGGCAAGTCTATGGCAAAAAAAATAAAGCGCAGCATCGCCACCCGCCTGGGCCAGCGGGACATCGCCGAGGACAGCATCCTTTACTTCCCGCACGGGCTCATCGGCATCGAGGACAAGCGCGAGTTCGTCCTGCTCCAGGTGGGCGAGAACTCCCCGTTCCTGCTGCTCCAGTGCCTGGGCGACGCGGACCTGGGCCTGCTCGTGGCCGACCCCTATTCCTTCCTGGAAGACTATTCGGTGAAGTTGGACACTGCGCAGAAGAGGATTTTGCGGCTTTCGAACATCCGGCAGATCGCCGTCATCGTCACTGTGACCATTCCCCAGGGCCAGCCCGAGGAAACCACCCTCAACCTGGCCGGGCCCATCGTCATCAACACCGAGGCCCGCATCGGGCTCCAGGCCCCCCAGATCGACTCCAAGTACCCGGCGCACTTCCGGCCGTTGCTCGACAAGAAGCCCTGACCCCCGTTCCCCCCTGATCTAGAGGATCTGGTCCAGGTCGTCCCGGATGAGGTTGCGGGCGGCCTTCTCGATGTCCGGCTTGTAGGTCCCGTTCTTGACCTGTTCCTTGAGCTCGCGGACCTTGGCGGCGCGCACGTCCGGGGCGTCCTTGGCCGAGGACATGGCCGCGGCCAGGAGCTTGCCGTCGCCGGAGAGCTGGACCACGTCGTTGCTTTCGCCCGCGGCCTTCTGGGCCGTCTGGCGGGAGGTCTCCGCGGCCTTGGCCGTGGCCTCCTGCTGGACCTTCTGGTTGGCGTAAGGGTTCAACCCGTTGAGATTCTTGATTTCCATTGTATCCTCCTGGTCCTTCCCAGGCTCACAACATGGTTTCGTCCACCCGCTGCAGGGTGATCTCCCAGAGTCTCTGCATGAGTGCGGCCCGCTGCCCGGCGTCCAGTTCCTCGGGCCCTTCCTCGGCCTGACGCAGGACCCGCAGGTCCCCCCCGTCCAGGGGGTATTCCAGCAGCACGGGCCAGCCCGTCTCTGCCTCCAAGCGGTCCAGAATCTCGCCCACCACGGGATTCTCCGTGCCGTTGACGATCAGGTTCTCCATGATCTCGCGGGCGATCCGCTCCACCAGCTCGCGCCGCCGGGCCTGCCGGGAAATGTCGACCACGTCCTGGGCCTGGGACAGGCGCAGGGCCTTGCGGAATCTCGCAAGGCGTTTGGCGCTGGTCAACTGCTTCCCGTAAGTCCGCAGCATGATTCGCACGTCAGCTGGGTTTGCGAGCACTCTGCAAAGTCCTCCTTAAATCTATATTTCGGCGGGTCCCGGGAAAAACTTTAGGCCGCGCAGGAAAAAAATGCAAAAAAATCCACAGCCCGGAGCGATCGCGCCAAATTGTTGAATGTTCGGCGTTTTTTGTCTAGTCTGCGCCCATGTCCGAGCCCGTGACCTCCCTGCTCATCGTGACCAAGGCCGGAGACGCCGCGGCCCTGGCCCTGGGCGTGGAGATGGCCGACGCCCTGCGTGACCGCCTGGAGCGGGTGGGACTGTGCGAGCACAGCCCCAACGCCCCCATCTGCTCGGGCATGGCCGAGTTCGGGGACTACGGTCTGGTGCTCGTGCTCGGCGGCGACGGCACGCTCATCAGCGTGGCCCGGCGCATGCACGGCCACCCCGCGCCGCTTTTGGGCCTGAACCTGGGGCGGGTGGGCTTCCTGGCCGAGATGTCCCGGGAGCGCTGGCCCGAGGTTTTGGAGCGCGTGCTGGCCGGGGGCTTCCGCATCCGCCGCCGGCTCTGCCTGGAATACCTGATCCGCCGCCAGGACTCGGGCGAGGTCCGGGGCCTGGCCGTGAACGACATCGTGGTCAGCCGGGGCGTGCTGGCCCGGCTCATCCGCCTGAACCTCTCCTTTGACGGACGGTTCGTGGCCGGGCTGCGGGCCGACGGCGTGGTCGTGTCCACGCCCACCGGGGCCACGGCCTACGGCTTTTCCGCGGGCGGACCCCTGATCCATCCGGACCTGGCGGTCCTCTCCGTGACCCCGGTCTGCCCCTTCCTGAACAGCATCAAGCCCCTGATCCTGCCGGCAAGCGGCGAACTGGCCATCCTTGTGGAGGAGGCCGGCGACGTGCACCTGAGCGAGGACGGCCAGAAGGCCGTGCCCCTGGCCGCGGGCGAGCAGGTGATCGTGCGCCGCTCGGCCCACGACCTGATCCTGGCGGACCTGGGCGAGACCGACTATTTCAGCAGGCTGCGTTCCAAGGGATTCGTTTCCGGAGGTGGAAAGTGAGCAAGCTGCCGGACATCGGCTCGGTGCTGGACATCAAGTACGGACGCGACGCCGGCATGGACGCGCTCTTGCTGCACTTCATGACCGAGAACAACCTCGAGTACACCATTGATCCCTTGAAGAACGCCTCGGCCGAGCAGATCCAGTTCATGGTCGCCCTGCGCGAGGGCACCTTCTACGCCCCCTGCTCGGACTGGATGTTCCGCAAGCTCCTGCGCTCCGAGCTCTCGCTCCAGCTGCGCGAGGAGTACGTGCTGCGCTGGCGGATCATCGCCCGGCTGGTGGACGAGTTCTGTCCGGACCGCTACCTGCGCCGCCGCATCCTGACGCTCTGCGGGTACAAGTTCCGCAAGACCCTGACCGCGCCCATCGTCATCCCCTCCCGGCTCATCAAGCGCATGGTCACCATCTTCATGACCCAGAGCGGCCTGGACGATCCCTACCGGGAGCGGCGCAAGGCGCTCAACGCCGGGGCCGCCCAGATGGCCGCCAGCCCGGAGTTCGACCGGCTCCTGAACCTCTGCCCGGACAGCCACCTGGCCTGCCGGCGCATCTCGGACCTGCGCTCCGAGCTGGACTTCCTGGAACTCCAGCGGCTGCTGGTGGTCTCGACCCTGGCCCCGGGCTTCGGCCTGGACCGGGCCCTGGACTCCAAAAACGGCATGGAGGCCGAGATCGCGGCCTGCCAGACGCCCTTTGAATCCCTGCGCCACCTGCTCTTCCCGGACTCCGGGCCCAAGCTCAAGATCCTCTACATGCCGGACCGCAGCGGCGGCCTGGTCTTCGACCTCCTGGTGATCCAGGCCCTGGTGCGCGCCGGGCACCGCGTGGTCCTGGCCCTCAAGGAGGGTTTCTACTTCGACACCCCGACCTTCTGGGACCACGAGTCCGACCCCGCGCTGGCGACCCTGTTCACCGGCGCGCGCTTCGTGTTCGAGGACCGCATCACCAAGAACGGCCTGCTCCAGATCCTGCGCGAAAACCCCTTCGTGGTCATCTCCGACGGCTCCCGCGAGCGCTTCAACCCCTACCGGGTGAGCGTGACCTTTGCCCGGGCCTGGAAGGAGTGCGACCTGATCCTGGCCAAGGGCGAGCGGCACTACCGCCGGCTCATACTCACCAGCCACGAGTACACCCGGGACATCCTCTGCTTCTTCCGGGACGAGGGCGGGGGCTTCCACCTGGACTTCAAGCCCCGGCCGGAGTGGGTTTCCAAGTTCGGCGAGGGCTACATCTCGGCCAAGGCCGAGAGCCTCATCGTGCAGATGCGCAAGGCCAAGGCCGCAGGCAACGCGATCATGTTCTACTCCGCCATCATCGGCAGTGTGCCGGGCCAGACCAAGACCGCCATCCGGGTCGTGAGCACCTTTGTCCAGCACCTGCGCGAACGCATGGAAGGCGTCTACATCATCAATCCCGCCGAGTACTTCGAGGAGGGCATGGACGCCGACGACCTGATGTACATGTGGGAGAAGGTCCAGCGCAGCGGGCTCCTCAACGTCTGGCGCTTCCAGTCCACCCAGGACATCGAGAAGAGCTTCGAGCTCATGGGCCAGAAGGTTCCGCCGGTCTGGACCGGCAAGGACGCCACCTATTCCACGGGCTGCACCAAGGAAATGCACATCGCCCTGGACATGCAGAAGCAGCAGCCCGAACTCCAGATCATCGGCCCGGACCCCCAGAAGTTCTTCCGCCGGCGGGAGTACGGGGTGGGCAAATTCTGCGACGTGGCCATCGACGAATGCCTGCGCCCCTGATCCGCCTCCTCCTGCCGGGACTCCTGGCGTTGTTCCTGGCCGCCTGCGCCCTGGTGGAACCGGAGTCCCCGGAGTCCGCGCCTGTGGCGGCCCCGGCCCCGGCCTGTCCCGCGCCCTCCGCGACCCTGGCCGCGCCCCCTGTTGCCGAGACCCTGGCCCGGAAGCCGCCCACCCGGCGCGGGACCCCGGACTGGTTCGATCTGCGGGCCCAGAGCCTGGACTCCTGGCGCGAGCTGGAAAAGCCCCTGCGCCGCAGCCTGTCCTCCCTCGAATCCCGGCCCCAGGAGGCCGTGGCCGTGCGCCGCGGCGGGCTGCGCCTGACCTGGGCCCAGCTGACCCAGAGCGCCCGCGAGCTTCTGGAGCTGTTGCCCCTGCTGGACGAGAACCCCGGACTCCTGGCCGAGCGCTTCCAGTGGCTGGCCGTGCAGCCGGCCCCGCTCATGACCGCCTACTGCACCCCGGAGATCGCCGCCAGCCTGACCCGGGGCAAGGGCTTCGAGTATCCGCTTTATGGCCCGCCGCCCGAGCTGGCCGAGGCCGAGGCCCCGGGGCTTCTGCCGGCCTGGCCCGGGGCCGCGCCGGAGCATTCCG
>DFYP01000196.1 GCA_002382645.1 Desulfovibrio sp. UBA4079
AGCCGCGCATCCCGCAATACGGGCGGCCGCCACCGGGCGGCCGCCTTTTTTTGTCCCCCGGCCGCCCCTCCCCTTGCCCGCCTGGCGCGGCAAGGCTATGGTCCTATCGCAAAACGGGAGCCCCATGCACATCCGGACCCTCATCGACCGTCCCGGTCCCCGCGCGGCCCAGGCCCTGGTGGTCTGGCTCGGCCCCCCGGCCGAGCCGCCCGGGGAAAACGACCTGGTGCTCAAGGACTTCGGACCCGAGGACCTGGCCCGGGTCCAGGCCGTGCGGCCCGAACAGATGAAGGACGGCCTGGTCTTCTGCATCAATTCCCAGACCTACGCCGCCCACCACAAGAGCGTGGACAGCATCCAGCGCCACCTTTCCTGGGTCTTCTGCAAGTTCGTGCACTCGCCCCGCAACCCCGGCATCCCGGACCCCTGCGGCGTGTGCGGCCCCAAGCCGCCGAACGTCTGCAACGAAATCAACCGCTACCGCAACATGCCCTGGCTGTTGCGCTCGCCGCTCACCGACCGCTTGGCTGAGGCGCGCCTGGGCCTGCCCCTGCTCCTGGTCCTGCCCGGGCCCTCCCTGGACCGCCTGGGCCCCCGGCTGGCCGAGCTGGCGCGGTCCTGCCTGGTGGTCTGCCTCTCGCGGACCCTGGACTTCTGCCTCCAGCGCGGGGTGCGGCCGGACTTCCTGGTGCAGCTCGACACGGCCTGGCGCCAGACCCATCTCCTGCCCCCGGACCTGGACCTGCCCGGCTGCGCCCTGGTGGCCCTGAGCCTGGCCCCGGTGCACGGCCTAGCCGAACACTGCCGGGGCGTGTTCTTCATGGACAGCTTCGACCTGGAGGTCCTGCCCAACCGCGCCCGGCTGCGGGAGTCCTGGCTGAGCAGCCTGTTCCCCTGCCTGGGCCTGGCCGAGGCCCTGGCCTCGCCCCTGGTGCTCCTGGCCGGGGCGGACCTGTCCTTCGGCCCGAGCGGGCCCTACCACAACGGCGGCGCGGTCCAGGAGCCCGAGGCCCCGCCCTTCCCCAAGGGCACACCCCTGGAAGTGGGCCTGGGCTTCTTCGACGTGCCGGACCGCCAGGGCCGCCGGGTCACCACCCACCTGCCCTACTTCGCCTCGGCCCACGAGGCCGCGATCTTCGCCATGGAGATCAAGGGGACCACGGGCACGCGCTTCTGCAATCTGGGCGACGCGGGCATCCTGGACCCCGGGCTGTTCCCGCCGCCGGACGAGGCCGAGCTGGCCGCGCTCCCGGCCATCGACCGCCGGGACTTCCTGGCCAAGCTCGACGCGGCCCTGGCCCAGCCCCCGGCCGTGCAGCTCATCAAGCTCAAGGTCAAGCTGCTGCAGACCGCGGAGATGGTCCGGGACAATCTGGAGTTCCTGCGCTTCTGCCGCTGGCGCAAGCAGGGGGACGAGGCCGAGGCCCACGCCGTGGTCAGCGGGCTGTCCCAGTGCTGCGACTACCTGGCCCAGGCCAAGGACATGGAGCCCGCCGAGCGCCTGGATCTGGCCATCAGCCTGCTGCAACTGTGGGACGAGAGCCTGGCCCGGGCCCGGGCCGTCTGCATCCTGGAACAGGAACGCGGCCGCAAGGGCCGCGTGCCGCTGCTCTGCCTGGAGGACGAGGATCCCGCGGCCGAGGCCGCGCAACGTCATCCCGGGATCCGGCCGCAGCCGGTGCGCCTCTGGGTGGACACCACCCCGAAGCCCGGGGACGATTACGTGGAGTACGCGGCCTTCCCGGCCTGGCTGCGGGCCCAGAAGGTCTGCCTCGTTTCGGCCAGGGCCGCCGAACGCTGGGCCAGCCTGCTGGAGGCCCTGCCCTGGGGCAACTGGCTCACGCTCTGAACCGCGACGGCCTCTAGCTCACCAGCACCCCGGCGTAGCCCACCACCCGGTTCATGTCCCGGTTCACCTCGCCCGAGGTGGCGTAGGCCACGACCTCGGCCCGGCTGGCTCCCAGCTCCTTGGCCGCGGCCAGGCCCACCACCATGGGCAGGACCCCGCACATGGTGATGTTCTTGCCCCGGACCACCTCGAACAGGGCCGCCGGGTCCAGGGCCGCGATGGCCGCCAGGGCCAGGGAGTCCCGGGACTGGGCCTGCTCGTGGGAGATGTAGTGGCTCATGTCCGAGCTGACCACGATGGACACCGGCTCCTGCCGGGCCTTGAGGCCCTGGCCCAGCTTGCGGCCCACGTCCAGGAGCTCGTCCAGGCCGCCGCCGCCCACGGAGATGGGCAGGATGCGGGCCTCGGGGTTCTTGGCCCAGAGGAAGGGCACCAGGACCTCCAGGGAGTGCTCGTTGAGGTGCGCGGTGCGGTCCGGGGTCAGGCGCGGGTCCTTGGCGATGAGCGCCTCGGCCAGGTCGTCGGCCACGCACAGGGCGCCGCCGGGGAACATCCAGGAGCCCATGTGCCAGACCGCGTAGCGGCTGCCCATGCCGGTGTGGTTGGGGCCCAGGAGCAGGAGGGTGCCGCTCAGGTTGGCCCGGCCCAGGGTCTTGCCGGCCACGGCTCCGGAAAAGACGTAGCCCGCGTGGGGCGCCATGGCCAGGATGGTGGGCCGCTCCTCGCGGCCCTCGGCGGCCGCCAGGAAACGCCGTACCTCCGCGGCCAGGGCCTTGGGTTCCGCGGTGTAGAACTGTCCCGCCACAATGGGTGCTCTGTCCATGGGAGCTCCTCCTTCCCCGGTCAATTGGGACCCGGGGCGTATTCCTGGGCCTTGCGCTCCAAGGCGTATGTCTCCAGGGCCGAGGCGGCCATCCGGCCATACAGGCTGTCGGCCTTCTTGTCCCTGATCTCCTCCATCATCTTCCTCCACTGCTCGCGGCTCCCGGCCTTGCGGTAGATCTCGGCCAGCCGGTAGCGCATGGAGGGCCACTCCGGGTCGCTGTCCGGGATGTACTTGTCGTACTCCCCGGCCCACTTGAGGGCCTCCTCCCAGCGCCCCGAATGCTCGGTGGCGAACACGGTCATGAGGATGGCGTCCTTGATCTTGTCCTTGTCGCCCTTGGTCTGGAGCAGGAGCGAGAGGGCCTCCTGGGCGTAGGCGAAGACCCGGCGCAGGTCCTGCTTCTCCAGGCTGGCCTTGGCCAGGTAGTACATGGCGTTGGCCCGGATGGGCGGGTCCGCGGTCATGTCCGCGGCCAGCTGGGCCCAGATGGGCAGGCTCTTCTTGGGCTCGTTCAGGTTCTCCAGGGCCATGGCCCGGGCGTAGTCCAACTGCTGCTCCAGGCCCTTGGGGATCTTCCAGTGCCTGCGGGCCAGGGCCGCCAGCTCGTCGAGCTTGGTCCAGGCCCCGGTCTCCAGAAAGATGTTGCTGGCCAGGTTCAGGGCCATCTCGGAATAGGTGGGCACCTGGTTCTTGGTCAGGTAGCGCTGGATCAGGGCCAGGGCCTTGTCGCGCTCCCCGGTCTTCCAGTAGCTCGTGGCCACGCCCAGGCGGGTGTCGTCGTCCACCTTGCCCTGGTCCACGAAGGCGTACTTCTCCCACCACTGGGTCACGCGGCCGAAGTTCTGGTCCGCGATGAGCTGGGGCACGGCCAGGGTGAAGGTCTTGTCGCCCAGCTCCCGGGCCCGCTGGGCCAGGTCGCTCTTGGGATAGCGATTCAAGAGGTCCTGCACCGCGGCCAGGGCGTCGCCGTACTGCTTGTTCCAGGCGTGCCACATGGCCAGCTTGAGCAGGGCCAGGGGCGCCAGGGGGCTGTTCGGGTGCTTGGTGGCGATCTCGATGTAGGTGTCCCGGGGCAGCACGTTGTAGGGCCGGTCAAAGACCGTGGACATGACCGGCTCGGTGGGATCGTCGTAGATGCCCTCCTCGGCCAGGCGCATCTTGGAGACGAGCGAACCCTCGGAATCCGGGAAGTCCCTGATGACCTTGTCGTAGATCTCGCGGGCCGCCTTCTTCTGGCCGTTCTTCAGGTAGATGTCGGCCACCCGGGCCAGGACGATGTCGCCCGAGGGGGCCTGGGGGTTCAGGTTGTAGTAGGTCCAGTAGTGGTCCTTGGCCTCCTTGAGCTTGCCCAGGGTGTTCTCCACGTCCGCGGAGAGCTTCAGGAACTGGGGGTTCTCCATGTAGAGCAGGGGCCAGCGCTTATCCATGTAGTCGGTGATCTGGAAGGCCTGCTCGTTGTAGCCCAGGAGGTGCAGGGAGTCGGCCAGGAGATAGGAGGCCTGCTTGATGAGCGGGATGTCCGGGTGCTCCTGGATCAGGGTCTGGAGCTGGCGGGCGGCGTTGGCGTAGTCGCCCTTGTTGAAATAGTGCTCGCCCCAGTAATAGCCGATGTACGGGACGTTCTGGTCGTCGGGGTACTTGTCCTTGAGCAGCTTGAAGTAGGCCGTGGCCTCGGGGATGTTGTCCACCTTGAGGTTCAGCAGGCCCAGGTTGAGCAGGGCCGCGGGCACCCGGGGCGATTTGAGGTTGGAGTTCATGGCCTCGTTGAAGGCCTTGGAGACTTCGGGGAAGTGCTCGGTGATGGTCCCGCGGTAGAGCTGATAGACCACGTCGGCCAGGTCGTAGAGGGCGTCCTCGCGCACGTCCGCGGGCAGGTCCGGGGCGGCCAGGAGGCCCCGGAGGGATTCCTGCGCGCCCTTGAGGTCGCCGTTGGCCATCTGGCTCTCGGCCGTGTACAGGGTCTCGCGCAGATAGGTCTCGCGCTCGCTCATGGCCAGCTCGCCGGCCGTGGCGTTCTCGGCCGGGGTCTCGGCCGTGGCGTTCTCGGCCGGGGCCAGCTCGGCGTGGGCCGGTTCGGGCTTGGGCGGCTCCAGGGGCGGGGCCACGGGCGCGGCCTC
>DFYP01000035.1:0-192 GCA_002382645.1 Desulfovibrio sp. UBA4079
CACGCGCCGTTTCCAGGGGACCGGGTCAATCCGGCCCCCTTTTCGTTTCCCGGCGCGGAACAAGGAGGTTGTCATGGCCGACGACGCGGACATGGCTCAGCTTGTTCAGGAACGCGAGGTGGCCGCGGCCATCTCCCTGGTGGTCCACCGCCGCGAGGGCGAGGGGCCGGAATACATCGACGGCAAGGCCTG
>DFYP01000035.1:233-611 GCA_002382645.1 Desulfovibrio sp. UBA4079
GCAGGCGGGGCTAGATGGGGGCGGGCCGACAACGGCCCGGAGCCCGCATGAAGATCCTCGTCGCCCTGATGCTCGCGCTGTGCGCGGCCGCGCCCGCCTGGTCCTGGACCGGCCGGGTGCAGGAGGCCGCCTCGGGCGACGCCCTGCTGGTGCACGGCCCGGACGGGGACGAGGTCCTGGTCCGGCTCTACGGCATCGAGGCCCCGGGGCCGGCCGAGCCCGAGGGCCAGGCCGCGCGCCAGGCCCTGGACGAGCTCACCCGGGGCCGGGACGTGGACGTGCTCCCGCTCTCCGGCGGGGGCTCGCGCCAGACCGGCCACGTGCTCCTGGACCTCCAGGACCTGAGCCGCGAGATGGTCCGCCTGGGCCGGGCCTGGG
>DFYP01000035.1:682-16111 GCA_002382645.1 Desulfovibrio sp. UBA4079
CGCGATGGCCGCGTTGCTTCAAAAACCGCAACCCCTCGCGTAGTGGCGATACGCGGCGGCCTTGCGGTTTTTTCGCGCCTTGCCCCCAGGTTTTTTGAACGGCCCGCCGAGGAGGGGCTTCGCCCCCTTCACGGAAAGACCGGACGCTCCCCTGCCTTTTCGCCTTTCCGAAAACCGGCGAAGCCGGTCCGTCATATTCCCGTAACACGACTGGGCTAGGCTCAGGCCAGAGGAAGACCCCTTCCCCGCGCGGCCGTCCCGGCGCTCCCCCCTCCCGGTTGCCCCGGACCGGGGCGGCCGCACCCGGAAAAAAGGCGGCGGCCCGCAAGGACCGCCGCCGCTTCATTTCCGTTGTCCGGCCGGATCAGCCGCGCTTGAGCTCGTCCACCAGCCGCTGGAGCTCCTGGGACAGGGCCGCCAGCTCGCTCACGGCCTGGGCCGACTGGTTCATGGCCTGGGCCGTCTCGGCGGCGATGCGGTTGACCTCCTCGGTGCCCCGGCTGATCTGCTCGCTGGCCGCGGACTGCTGNNTCGCTGGCCGTGGCGATGGCCCGCACCTGGTCGGCCGTGGACTCCACCTG
This sequence comes from Desulfovibrio sp. UBA4079, assembly GCA_002382645.1. Taxonomy (GTDB): domain Bacteria; phylum Desulfobacterota; class Desulfovibrionia; order Desulfovibrionales; family Desulfovibrionaceae; genus Aminidesulfovibrio. Next base: position 1,264 of record DFYP01000035.1, read on the forward strand.
CTCCACGATGTTCTTGAGCGACTGCCCGGCCTCTCCGGCCAGGTCCGTGCTGCGGCTCACCGCGGCCCCGGAGTCGTCCATGCTCTTGATGTTCTGCTGGGTGCCGGTCTGGATTCCGGCCACGGCCTCGCCCACTTCCTTGGTGGCGGCCATGGTCTTCTNNAGGTTGGTCTGGTCCGCGATGTCCGTGATCACGTTCATGATCCGGCCGATGCCCTTGGCCTGCTCGCCCAGGCCGCCCAGGCTCTCCTTCATGCTCTCGGTGCGCCGCCGGACCTCGCCGATGGCCGCGATGACGTTCTCGACCACCTTGGCCCCGCGCTGGGCCTCGTCCCGGGCCTGGTCGGCGTTGCCCGCGGCCTCGGAGGCGTTGCGGGCCACCTCGATGACCGAGGCGTTCATCTGCTCCATGGCCGTGGCCGACTCCGAGGTGCGCTCACGCTGGACCTCGGTGCCGCGGCTGGATTCCTCGATCTGGGCGGCCAGCTCCTCGGAGGCCGAGGTCACCCGCTCCACGATGGTCTCGATGCGCTGGGCCGCGTCGAGCATGCCTTCGCGCTTGGCGCTCTCGGCCTCTTTGCGGGCCTCGTCCGCGGCCCTGGTGGCGCTTTCGGCCTGGCGGGTCTTGTCCTCGGCCTCGCGGCTCTTGGCCTCGGCCTGGCCGATCTTGTCCTTGAGGTTGGCCACCATGCTGCGCAGGGCCTCGGCCAGGGTGCCGATCTCGTCGTTGCGCGCGATCTTGAGTTCCTCGTTGAGCGCGCCCTGGGCCACCTTGGCGGCGAACTCCGTGGTGCGCTTGAGCGGCCGGGCCAGGGACAGGGAGAAGCCCAGGCCCAGGCCGACCATGATGAGCGCGATGATCGCCGAGGCCACCAGGGTGGAGATGTTGATCTCGCTCTCAGCCTTCTCCACCGCGGTCATGGGCTGGCCGATGAACCACATGCCCGCCACCTTGCCCGCGGGGTCGAAGATGGGCCAGTAGGCGGTCTGGTAGCGCCGGCCCAGGATGGTGTTCTCGTTGAGGAAGAGTTCGCCCTTCTCGATCACGGTCTCGAGGACCTTGGGGTTGTCCATCTTGGTGCCCACGGCCCGCTTGCCCTCGCGCACGATGGTCGTGGCCACGCGGGTGTCCTTCTCGAACACGGTCACTTCCACGCCGGTGTAGCCCTTGATGGAGTCCACGAACTCGTCCGTGGACAGGGAGACGCCGATGCTCACCGAGCCGGCCACCTGGCCGTCGATCTTGATGGGCGCGCCCACGCGCAGGGAGAACTTGACCACCGTGCCGGGCTCGATGCCCACGTTGAGCTCGCCCTTGAGGGCCTTCTGCACGTTGACCTGGGAGAGCACGCTGTCGCCGGTCTTGTCCGAGTGGGCCCGGACCACCACCTTGCCCTCGGTGTCGGCCACGGTGATGAACTCGGCCTTGTTGCGCTCCATGAATTTCTTGACCAGGGGCTTGAGCACGGCCAGGTCGCGGGACTTGAAGGCCTCCTGGAACTCGTGGTTCTCGGCCAGGATCTCGCCCTGCTGGAGGAACTTGTCCTTCTGGTCCTGGATTTCCTTGGCCACGACCACCTGCAGGGCCTTGATGCCCTCGATGGCCTCGTGGGAGAAGCCTTGGTGCACGAAGTAGCGGGCCGTGGAATACACGCCCGCGCTGGTCACGGCCACGGCCAGCACGACCATGACGAGGATCTTGGTGAGGATGGAGATACGCATAGGCCGGGTCTCCTTGCCCGCAGGGAGTGGTTGATTACAGCCGTATCGGCCGGAGGGGCTTCCGGGTTAAGGCCCGCCACGGCCATTTTCCCCCGGCCCCCCGCGCCCTCCCTGGGGACAAACCATATTTCCGCTGCCCTGTCCAGGAATCCCCTGCAAGATATCATACCAGGGCCCCGGGACATCGCGTTGCAAGCCTTTCCGCTTTCAGGCTAAGGGGGTCCATGCGCTGCCTCTTCGTGCACTCGAACTTCCCGGCCCAGTTCCGGCACCTCTGCTACTCCCTGGGCCGGGACCCGGCCAACGAGGTGGTCTTCGCCACCATGAACGCCCGGCCCGAGTGGGAGATCCCGGGGGTGCGCAAGGCCGTGTTCGCGGCCGACGGCGAACCCGCCCGGGGCGTCCACCCCCTGGCCCGGAACATGGAGGAGTGCATGCGCAAGGCCGCGGGCGCGCTCCAGGCGGCCCAGGCCCTGCGGACCCAGGGGTTCGCGCCGGACGTGGTCTACGGCCACTCGGGCTGGGGCCCGACCCTGTTCCTGCCGGAGGTCTTTCCCCAGGCCCGCCAGTTGCGCTACCTGGAGTGGTTCTACGACCCGGACGGGGCCGACGCCGGCTTCGGCGGCCAGACCCTGAGCACCGAGGCCCGGGCCCAGATGCGCGCCCGCAACCTGCCCATCCTCATGGACCTGGAGCGCTGCCACCTGGGGATCTGCCCCACGCGCTGGCAGGCCTCCCAGTTCCCACCCGAGCTGCGGGCCAAGCTGACCATCCTCCACGACGGGGTGGACACGGAGTTCTTCCGGCCGGACCCTGGAAGCCCCCTGGTGCTGCCCGGCCTGGACCTCTCCGGGGCCGCCGAGATCGTGACCTACGCCACCCGGGGCATGGAGCCCTACCGGGGCTTCCCGCAGTTCATGGAGGCCGCGGTGGAGGTCACCCGGGCCCGGCCCGGCTGCCACGTGGTGGTGGCCGGCGAGGACCGGGCCTGCTACGGCCCGCCCCCGGCCAAGGGCAAGACCTGGAAGCAGGCGGTCCTGGAAAAGCTCAAGCCCGACCCGGCCCGCATCCACTTCACCGGGCCCCTGCCCTACGGCCACTACCGCAGGCTCCTGCAGGCCAGCACGGTGCACGTCTATCTCACCCGGCCCTTCGTGCTCTCCTGGTCCTTCCTGGAGGCCCTGTCCTGCGGCTGCCTGACCGTGGCCTCGGACACCGGGCCGGTGCGCGAGGTCCTGCGCCACGGGGTCAACGGCCTGCTCACGGACCTGGCCCGGCCCGCGGCCATCGCGGCGCGCATCGTGGAGGCCCTGGAGGGCCGCGAGAAATACGCGGGCCTGCGGACCAAGGCCCGGGAAACCGTGCTCCGGCACTATGACCTGAAAAAGCTCCTGCCCCGGCACCTGGCGCTGCTGCGGGAGCCCGGAAAGCGCGCCAAACGCGGGTAGCCTTTGTTCGCCGGAGGTCTTTTCCCCGCCCCGGCTCGATTCGCGGCCCAAGCTTGATTTTGTTGCCAAATGGGCCCCTTGCTGGGTATCTTCAGACTGTTATCCACCTCAACCCGGGACCCAGGGAGGCGTTGTGCCCACTCAAGACTTCCCCCAGATCCTCGGCGTCTATTCGCTGGAAACCGAAGAGGCCGCCGGCATGGGCGGCACCGCCAAGAAGCAGATCCAGACCACCTACTGGTACGTGCGGCTGCTGGCCCCGGAGCACTACGAGGTCCAGCCCCTGAACATCCATCACGTGCCCTCGGGCATCCGCAAGGAGGTCCCGGAGCTGGACTTCCTCAAGAACTACACGCCCGAGCCCACCTACTACAAAACCCACACCGTGCCCGCGTTGAAGACCCTGGCCCGCAAGCTGGCTGCGGGCGAGGAGCACTTCAAGGCCGGGGACCTGGACCAGGCCGAGCGCGAGTTCCTCAAGGCGCTCATGATCGACGAGATGAACGTGCGGGCCAACTTCGGCTTGGGCGAGGTCTATTCCGAGCAGAAGGAATTCGTGAAGCTCAAGAAGGTGGTGGACACCCTCATGGGCCTGTCCGAGGCCTTCCAGGAGGAGCAGCGCGAGCGCTTCAACTCCTTCGGCATCAACCTGCGCAAGAACGGCCACTTCGACGAGTCCCTGCGCTTCTACCACCAGGCCCTGGTGTTCAACGACCACGACGAGCACGTGTTCTTCAACATCGCCCGGGTGCACTTCGACAAGGGCGACAAGGAGACCTGCGTCAAGCATCTCCAGCAGGCCCTGGCGATCAATCCGGACTTCAAGGAGGCCCGGAAGTTCCTCACGTTCTGCGAATCCAGCCGCCTGGCCAAGAGCCCCCGCCTCTAGCCGCCACAAGGCCCCGCACGGGGCCTTTTTCCTGGCCCGCGCCGACCTCCCGGGCCGGGCATGATTATCATTCCGCCCCCCTTCTGCCCCGGGCCCGGTTGGGCTAGGCTCATCCTGTTCCCGCCTTCTTTTGCCGGGACACGGAACAGGCCATGCGGAAACCAGCAGGACACGACGCCGAACTTCAGGCCGCCAGGGCGCGCATCGCCGAACTGGAGGCCCGGCTGGCCGCTGCCGAGGAGATCGCCAACCTCGGCGGCCACACCCTGGACCTGCGCACCGGGGCGCTGACCCTGTCCTCGGGGTTCCGGCGCATCCACGGCCTGACCCCGGACCAGCCCTTCAACCTGGACCAGCTCAAGGAGCTCATCCTGCCCGAGGACCGCGCGCGGGTGGCCGCGATCTTTGACCAGGCCCGGGAGAACTGCACGCCCTACGAGGTGGAGTTCCGCATCCGCCGGTTCTCGGACAACGAGCAGCGCCGGGTCTGCGTGCACGGCGGCGCGATCCGGGGCCCGGACGGGGCCCCGACCCTGGTCTTCGGCCTGACCCGGGACGTGACCGAGCGCCGCCGGGCCGAGGAGGCCCTGCGCGAAAGCGAGGAGCGCCTGGCCCTGGCCCTGGAGGGCTCCACGGACGCCATCTGGGACTGGGACATCCCCTCGGGCCGGGTGCTCACCGGAGAACGCTGGCTCTCCATGCTGGGCTACGCCCCGGACGCCTTCCCCGTGACCTTCGACACCTGGCGCGGGCTCGTGCACCCCGNNCCCCGGCCTACGAGGCCACCTTCCGGATGCGCGCCGCGGACGGCTCCTGGCGGCACGTCCTGGACCGCGGCAAGGTCGTGGCCCGGGACCCCGGGGGCCGGCCCCTGCGCATGGCCGGGACCCACGCCGACGTGTCCCAGCAGGTGGCCGACCGCGAGGCCCTGCTCCAGAGCGAGGCCCTGCTGCGGACCATGATCAAGAGCCTGCCCGTGGACTTCTGGGCCCGCGACCTGGACGGCCGGGTCATCCTCCAGAGCGACCGCTCCATGGATTTCTGGGGCGACCTGCGCGGCTCGGACCCGGAGGACTCCCGCTTCGACGAGGCCACCCTGGCCATATGGCGCGAGAACAACCGCCAGGCCCTTTTGGGCGACACGGTCCAGGGCGACGTGACCCTGAGCCCGCGCAACGGCCAGAAGCGGCTGTTCCACAACGTGGTGGCCCCGATCCGCGACGAGGAGGGGATCCGCGGCGTGCTCGGCATGAACCTGGACATCACCGAGATGGAGACCCAGGCCCTGGCCCTGCAGGAGAGCGAGCGCCGCTACCGCCAGCTGGTGGACTTCTCGCCCCTGCCCATCCTGGTGCACGCCGAGGGCCGCGTGGTCTTCGCCAACCCGGCCGCGGCCCGGACCCTGGCCGCGCCCTCGGCCGAGGCCCTGGTGGGCCTGGACGCCCTGGCCATCATCCACCCCGAGGGCCGGAACCTGTCCCGCGAGCGCATGGAGCAGGTCTATGCCAAGAGGGGCGACGCCCCGCTCATGCGCCAGCGCTTCCTGCGCCTGGACAACGAGGTCATCGACGTGGACCTGCTCACGGCCATGGTGGACTACCAGGGCCGGCCCGCGGCCCAGGCCGTGTTCGTGGACGTCACCGCGCGCCAGACCGCCGAGGAGGCCCTGCTCCGGGCCAAGGAGGCCGCCGAGGCCGCCAGCCGGGCCAAGAGCGAATTCCTGGCCAACATGAGCCACGAGATCCGCACCCCGCTCAACGGGGTCATCGGCATGATCCAGCTCCTGCGGGCCACCCGCCTGGACCCGGAGCAGGCCTTCTACGCCGAGACGGCCCAGGACTCCAGCCGCCACCTGCTCACGGTGATCAACGACATCCTGGACCTGAGCCGCCTCCAGGCCGGACGCCTGACCCTGCGGCCCACGGTCTGCGACCTGGAGGACCTGGCCCGCCAGGTCTTCGGCTCGTTCACCAGCCATATCCGGGAAAACCGCGTGACCCTGACCCTGGACCTGGACCCGGCCCTGCCCAACCCGGTGGTCTGCGACGCGGCCCGGCTCAGGCAGGTGCTCTTCAACCTGGTGGGCAACGCGCTCAAGTTCACGGAACAGGGCTCGGTGCGCCTGGAGATCGCGCCCCTGCCCTCGGCCGGGCCGGACCTGCGCATCTACTTCTGCGTGACGGACACGGGCATCGGCATCCCCGAGGACAAGCTCGTGGAGATCTTCGAGTCCTTCACCCAGGTGGACGGCTCCCTGTCCCGGCGCTACCAGGGCGCGGGCCTGGGCCTGTCCATCGCCCGGCACCTGGTGTCCGGGCTGGGCGGCAGCGTGTCCATCGACTCCGAGCCGGGCCAGGGCACCACGGTGGCCTTCTCCATCCGGGCCGAGCCCCTGGACATCACGCCCCCGGCCCCGGAGACCCCGCGCTTCGAGCCCCTGCCCCGCCGGGCCGCCCCGGAATCCGGGACCCGCGCCCCGCGGGTGCTCGTGGTCGAGGACGACCGCATCAACCAGATGCTCTTCCGCCGCCTCCTGGAAAAGATGGGCCTGCGCACGGCCTGCGCCTCCAACGGCCGCGAGGCCCTGAACCTGCTCGAACGCGAGGACTTCGACTGCCTGCTCATGGACGTGCAGATGCCGGGCATGGACGGGGTCACGGCCACCCGGGCCATCCGCGCCTCCGAAACCCTGGGGCCCAAGGCCCAGGTGCCGATCATCGCGCTCACGGCCCACGCCATGCGCGGGGACCGCGAACGCTTCCTGGAGGCGGGCATGAACGCCTACCTGTCCAAGCCCGTGGACTTCGCGGACCTGGCCCGGGTCCTGGGCGAGGTCCTGGACGCCAAGGCCCCGGCATGAGCCCGGACCTGCGCTTCGGCGCGTTCTCCTTTTCCCCGGCCCCGGACCCGGCCGACCCCAAGCGCCTCATCCTGTCCGTGTTCCAGGACGGACAACCCCTGACCACGCTCCACGGCCAAGCCTACACCAAGGCCTTCCCGGCGCGCATCAAGCCCGAGCGGCTGGAGTCCTTCTGCCGCCGGTTCGCCGAGGATGAGGCCTTCCGCGCCGCCACCCTGGTCAAGGACGCGTTCTCCTGCTGCTGACCGGCTTCGCCGGGTTCACGGAAGGGCGAAGGGGGCCTGATGGCCGCTCCGCGGGAACCGGGGGGCTTCTGACCGGCAGACCGTTGAGAAAGGCCTTTCCGCGGGCCGTTCAAAAACCGCGAGGGCAAGGCGCGAGAAAAACGCACGGCCGACGCGTATCTCCAATACGCGAGGATGTGCGTTTTTTGCAGCAACGCGGCCAGCGCGGATTTTTCAACGGCCTGCTAGCCCGCGTGGGCTTCCTTGCGGTGCTGGTCCAAATAGTAGAGCACCGGCACCACCATGCGCGAGAAGAGCGTGGCCGCCACCTCCCCGGCCAGGAGCGAGATGGCCAGGCCCTGGAAGATGGGGTCGAAGAGGATCACGAAGGCGCCCGCCACCACGCTCATGGCCGTGAGGAGCATGGGCCGGAAACGCACGGCCCCGGCCTCGATGACCGCGTCGTGCAGGCTCAGGCCGTGGGACCGGCGCAGCTGGATGAAGTCCACCAGGATGATGGAGTTGCGCACCACGATGCCCGCGCCCGCGATGAATCCGATCATCGAGGTCGCGGTGAAGAACGCCCCGGCCAGGGCGTGCGCCGGGACAATGCCGATGAGCGAGAGCGGGATGGGCGACATGATGGCGATGGGCGTGGTGTAGGACCCGAACCAGCCCACCACCAGGATGGCGATGAGCACGAGCACCACGGCGAAGGCCAGGCCCATGTCCCGGAAGACCTCGTAGGTGATCTGCCACTCCCCGTCCCACTTCATGGAAAAGCGCGAGGACCCGTCGGGCATGGCCGCGTAGTGCCGCGCCAGCGGGAGCGTGTCCCCGGACTGCCACGCGCCCTTGCCTTCGGCGGCCAGCTCGTCCAGGGCCGCGTCCACCCGGGCCATGGCGTACACCGGGCTCTCCTCGCGTCCGGCCAGGTCCGCGGTGACGTAGACCACGGGCAGCAAGTTTTTGCGGTAGAGCACGCGCGGCGTGGTGCGCGCCTCCACGTGGCCCACCTGGCCCAGGGACACGGGCGCGGACCCGTCCCCGCGCACGGGGATGTGCGCCAGGTCCGCGGAACTGGAGCGGCGCTCCAGGGGTAGCCGCACCACGATGGGCACGTCCTCGCGCGCGGCCGGGTCGTGCAGGAGCCCGACCTTTTCCCCGGCCACGGCCGCGGCCACCACGCGCCGGGCCCGCTCCGGGTCCACCCCGTTGATGAGCGCCTTGTCCGTGTCGAGCACGAGCCGCTCCTCGGGCGCGGGATCGGACACGTACCAGTCCACGTCCACCACGCTCTCGGTGCGCGAGAGGATGTCCTTGATCTGCCGGGCCACGGCCTCGCGTCCGGCCTGGTCCGGGCCGTAGATCTCGGCCACCAGGGTCTGGATCACGGGCGGGCCGGGCGGCACCTCCACCACCTTGACCCGGGCCCCGGAACTTTTCGCCAGGACCGCGACCATCTGGCGGGCCAGCTTGGCCAGCTCGTGGCTGGAGGCCTTGCGCTCGCCGCGCGGCACCAGGTTCACCTGGACCTCGGCCTGGTGCGGGCCGGAGCGCAGGTAGTAGTGGCGCACCAGGCCGTTGAACGAGAACGGCGCGCTGGTCCCGGCATAGACCTGCACGTCCGTGACCTCGGGCCGGGAGAGCAGGGCCTGGGCCATGTTCGAGGCCGCGGCCAGGGTGTTCTCCAGGGCCGTGCCCTCGGGCATGTCGATGACCAGCTCGAACTCGGACTTGTTGTCGAACGGGAGCATCTTCACGAGCACGCCGCGCAGGGGGAACAGCGAGAGCGCGGCCAGCAGAAGCAGGCCCACCAGGCCCAGGAAGCCCCAGCGCCAGCGCGGCTGGTCCAGCATCCTGCGCATGAAGGCCTCGTAGAGGCGGGTCAGCCTGCCGCCTTCCTCCTCCTTGCCCGCGTCGTGGGGTTTCAAGACGTGGAGCGAGGTCCAGGGCGTGACCGCGAAGGCCACGGCCATGGACAGGAGCATGGCCATGGACGCGCCGATGGGCATGGGCCGCATGTACGGGCCCATGAGCCCGCCCACGAAGGCCAGGGGCATGATCGCCGCGATGACCGTGAAGGTGGCCAGGACCAGGGGCGCGCGCACCTCGTTCACGGCCTCGGTGATGACCTCGATGAACGGGCGGCCCCTGGACTCGGGCAGCCGGATGCGGCGCACGATGTTCTCCACGTCCACGATGGGGTCGTCCACCAAAATTCCTATGCAGAAAATGAGCGCGAACAGGGTCACGCGGTTCAGCGTGTAGCCCAGGAGCCAGTACACGGCGAGGGTCACGGCCAGGGTCACGGGCACGGCCACCATGACCACGAAGCCCGCGCGCAGGCCCAGGAACAGGGCCACGATGGCGCCTACCGAAAGGGCCGCGATGCCGAGATGCTCCAGGAGCTCGCGGGACTTGTCCCGGGCCGTGCGGCCGTAGTCGCGCACCACCGTGGTCCGGATCGTGTCCGGCAGGGACCAGCCGCGCAGGCCCTCCACCCTCCGGAGCACCTCGCGGCAGAGCGCGTCCGCGTTCACGCCGGGCCGCTTGGCCACGCTCATGGTCACGGCCGGGTACACTCTCCCTGGTTCAGCCGTGATGCCCTTGGAGGCGGCCGCGGGGCCGGGCGCGAACAGGGCGTAGTCCTCGGGCTCGTCGGCCCCGTCCTTCACCTGGGCCACGTCCGAGAGGTACACGGGCCGGTTCCCGCGCACGGCCAAGACCACCCGGGACACGTCCGCCACGGAGCGCAGGAAGCTGTCCAGGCGCACGTTCACCGAGGCGCCCTCGCGGGTCATGGTCCCGCCCACGCCCGCGCGGTTCTGGGCCTGAAGCGCATCGGCCACGTCGGCCAGGTCCAGGTTGAGGGCCCGCAGCCGCTCGGGGTCGGCCTCCACCACCACGGCCCGGGAGCGGCCGCCGGACAGCGTGACCTCCGAGACCCCGGGCGTGGCCCGGGCGGCCTCGGCAGCCTCCAGGGCGGCCCGGCGCAGGGTCCGGCCGTCCAAATTCTCGCCATAGAAACTCACGGCCAGCACGGGCACGTCGTCGATGGACCGGGGCTTCAAAATGGGCATGGAGCAGCCCGGCGGAATCCAGTCCAGGTGCTGGTAGAGCTTGGCGTAGGTGCGCAGGATGGCGGCCTCGGCGTCCAGGCCCACCTTGAACCGGACCACGGTCAGGGCCTTGCCGTCCTGGGCCATGCTGTAGACGTATTCCAGGTCCGGGATCTCCCAGAGGAGCTTCTCCATGGGCGCGCTCACCCGGCGCTCCACCTCCCCGGGCTCGGCCCCGGGCATCTCCACGAGCACGTCGATCATGGGCGCGCGGATCTGCGGCTCCTCCTCGCTGGGGGTCAGGGCCACGGCCATGACGCCCAGGAGCAGGGCGGCGGCGATGATGAGCGGCACGAGGTTGGAGCGGGCGAATCCCGAGGTGATGCGGCCGAGCAGGCCGTGGTGGTCCGGGGCGGTGTCCATGATCTAGCAGCCCGCCGGCAGGGTGTTCCCCGGGCCGTTCAAAAACCGCGAGGGCCAGGCGCGAAACAAACACGAGTCCGACGCGTATCGCCAATACGCGAGGGTTCGGGTTTTTTGCAGCAACGCAGCCATGGCGGATGTTTCAACGGCCCGCTAGGGAGCCAGGCGGTCGCCTTCGCGCAAGGTCTGGTCCGGGGAGACGATGACGGTCTCGCCCGGGTTCAGGCCCGAAAGGACCTCGGCCAGGAGCCCGGGGATCTGCTCCCCGGCCTGGGCCTGGAGGATGTAGGAGCGGCCTTCCACCTGGGCCTCCAGGTAGCTGCCGCCGGTCTTGACGATGCGCAGCCGGAGCACCTTGTCCTGGTCCACGGTGAGCACGGTGGGCAGCTCGCCGCGCAGGCGCACGGCCTCCTCGGGCACCAGGAGCTTGCGCGCCGGGGTGAGCGGCACGCAAACCTTGCCGAACAGCCCGGCCCGGGCCCTGGCCCCGGGCTCGCCGCCCTCGATTTGCCCGGGAAGCGCGGCCTTGACCCGGAAGGTGCGGGTGGCCGGGTCCACGTGGCCGATGACCGCGGTGAGATTGGTTGCGAACGGCCGGGCCGAGAGCGCGGGCACGAGGCCCAGGACCTGCATTCCCGGGGCCAGCCGGGCCAGCAGGCTTTCGTCGGCCTGGGCCGCGATCTCGAACCCGCTCTCCGCGTCGTCGATGGCGGCCAGGGGCGAACCCGCGTTGACAAAGGCCCCCAGGTCGGCCTGGCGGCGGGTGAGGATGCCGGAAATGGGCGCGGTCACGGTGCTGTAGGACAGGAGCGAGGCCACCTCCTCGCTCTGGTGCCCGGCCTGGGCGGCCTGGGCCGCCAGGGCCTGCTCCTTGCTCTGGAGGGTCAGATACTCGGCCTGGGCCCGGTCGAAGTCGTCCCGGCTCACGGCCTGCTGGTCATAGAGCTTGCGCATCCGCTCGAGGTTCGTGCGGGCCAGGGCGGCCTGGGCGGCCACGGCCTTGCGCTCCAGCACGGCCTGTCCGGCCCCGGCCTGGGCGCCCTGCTGGCGCTGGCGCAGCTCGGCGTCGTCGATCTGGAGGATGGGCTGGCCCTTCTGGACCATGGCCCCCTCCTCCACGAACACCGCGGTCACCGTGCCCGAGATCTTGCTCGAGAGCACGGCGCTGTTCCTGGCCTCCACCTGGCCGGGCAGGCTGCGGCACTCCACGGCCTCGCGGGGCTCCAGGGTCAGGGTGGCGGCGCGCACCTGGCGGCCTTCCGGGGCCTTGTCCGGGCCCTGGCCGCAGGCGGTCAGCAGGAACGCGACGCAGAGAACAAGGATTCGCAGCATGGGCCGATACTCCGGCCAAAGTCCCGGCGTGTCAACCCCGGACGTCAGCTGTTCCGGTCCTAGATGTCCAGGCCCGCGGCATGCACCGCGGCCATGCCGCCCTCCACGCTGCGGGTCCCGGCATAGCCGTTGTGCACGAGCGTCACCAGGGCCTCGTAGGAGCGCGCCCCGGTGTTGCAGATGACCACCACGGGCCGGTCCTTGGGCACTTCCGCAAGCCGTCCGGCCAGCTCGCCCTGGGGGATGTTGTGCCAGTCCTTGGGGTGCCTGGCGATGAGCTCGGCCACGTTGTCGCGCTCGCGGCAGTCCAGGACGAAGATCCCGTTGTCCGCGCGGTCCTGCCAGAGCTTCTCGAACTCGTCCACGCCCATGCCCCGGTTCTGGCCCGAGACGATGTTGTCGGCCACGTTGCCGAGCACGTTCAGGATGTCCATGGCCGAGGCGAACGGCGGGGAATAGGCCATCTCCAGGTTGCCCAGGTCGGCGCACACGGGCTTGTGGGGCAGGAGCGCGGACACCGCGTCCACCTTGCCCACCAGGGAGTCGCCCATGACGCTCACGCCCTGCATCCCGAGGATGCGGCCGGTCGTGTTCTCCACCACCAGGTCCAGGGACATGAGGCCCTTCTCGGGGTAGAAGTGGGCCCGGTCGAGCATGGAGACATGCACGTTCACGGCGTCGAAGCCCTCGCGCAGGGCGGCCTGGATGGGCAGGCCCACGCCCGCGGCGCTCTGCTCGAAGAGCTTCACGCACCAGGCCCCGCTGGCGCCCTCGAAGCGGGCGTGGCCCCCGGCCAGGTTCGTGCCGATGACCCGGCCCTGGCGGTTGGCCATGGAGCCCAGGGGCAGGTAGGACGGCCCGCCGGTGACCAGGTTCTTGATCTGCACGCAGTCCCCGCCCGCGAAGATGTCCGGGTCCGAGGTGCGCAGGGTCTCGTCCACGATGATCCCGCCGCGCGGGCCCACGTGGAGCCCGGCGTCCTTGGCCAGCTTGGAATTGGGCGTCACGCCCACGGAGAGGATCACCAGGTCGGCGTCGATGGTCCCCTTGTCCGTGACCAGCCGCTCCACCGCGCCGTCGCCCTCCAGGCGCATGAGCTTCTCGCCGAAGCGGAAGTGCACGCCCTTTTCCTCCATGTGGCGGCAGGCCATGCGCGCGGTCACCGGCCCGGCCACCGAGGGCAGGATGTGGTCCATGTATTCGAGCACCGTGGTCTCGATGCCCCACATGTCGGCGAAGGCCGTGGCCATTTCCAGGCCGATGAACCCGCCGCCCACCACCACGGCCGAGCCCACCTTGCCCGAGGCCACGCGGGCCCGGATGGCCTCGGCGTCCTCCAGCCCGGCCACGCAGTAGACCCCGTCCAGGTCCGCGCCCGGCACGGGCAGGCGGTTGGGCGTGCTGCCCGTGGCCATGACGAGCTTGTCGTAGGAGAGGGTCTCCTCGCGGCCCGTGGGCAGGTGGCGCACGGTCACGGTCTTGGCCTTGGGGTCGATGGCCAGGGCCTCGGTCTCGGTGCGCACGTCCACGCCCTTGGTGGCCTTGAAGAAGGCCTCGTCGCGGAGCATGTGGAAGGCCGTGGACTGGAGCGCCGAGGCGTCGCTGATGTCGCCGGACACGTAGTAGGGAATGCCGCAGCCGCCGTAGGAGATGCGCTTGCCGCGCTCGATCATGGTCACCCGGCTGTCCGGCTCCAGACGCTTGAAACGGCAGGCGGCCTTGGGTCCCAGGGCCACCGCGCCGATGACGACGACATGTTGGGGCATGATTATTCCTCTCTTTTTGCTCGGGATTCAGCTCGCGGACACGGGCCAACAGATAACAACGCTTGGCCCGTTGCGGAAGAGGGAGCGGTCGCTCACCCCCATTTTTCCGGGTCCACGAAGCGCTCGTCCGAGCGGCACTCGTCCCCGTTGCGGCCCTCGAGCCAGCCGGTGCGGCAGCCCGCGGGCGCGTCAAAGGCCGGGACAAAGGGCTTGATGTCCAGGAGCGGGCTGTTGTCGAGCATGTCCACGTCGGCCAGCCTGAGGATGTTGCCCTCCACGCCCAGGAGCCGGACCACCGAGAGCCCGATGGGATTGGGCCGGCAGGGCGCGCGCGTGGCGAACACCCCGCGCTCCGCGGTGTCCAGGAAGGGCCGCACGAGAAGCGCCGGGGCCGGGGCCCTGTGGAAATGGTAGAGCAGGATGAGGTGCGAGAAGCCCGCCAGATCCTGGAGCCCGGCGGCAAAGGCCGGGTCGATCTCGGCGGTCCCCTCCACGCCCCGGGCCCCGCTGGGCTGGATGGGCATGTCCTTGAGGTCCGCGTGCGGGGTGCGCAACACGCCGATGGGGGAGCAGGTCAGGGTTTCCATCATGGGCCTAGTGGTCGCAGGTATTCTCGCCCGTGACAAGGGTGCCGTTGAGATAGGCCCGCACCAGGGCCAGGGGGTCGTCCACGGGCGCGCCCACCGTGACCGTCACCCCGGCCTGCTCAAAGAGCTGGCGGGCCCGGCCGCCCATGCCCCCGGCGATGACGTGGGTCACGCCGCGCTCCTTGAGCCAGCCCGGCAGAAGCCCGGGCTCGTGGGGCGGGGGCAGGAGCATCCGGGGCTGGGCCGGGACGCCCTGCTCCACGTCCAGAAGGGTGAAGGTCTCGCAGTGGCCGAAGTGGGCGCAGAGCTTGCCCTGGGCCGTGGGAATGGCGAAGCGCATGATCGGCTCCTTTGTGGTTCAGGTGGTGGTGCGGCCGCAGCAGGACCCGGGCACGCAGCCCTTGTCCCTGGGACGGTCCCCGCAGCAGCCGTGGCCCCGGGCGTCGGGCAGGGCCCCGCGTTCCTTGCCGGAGAGCGGGGAGCTGGCCGAGACGAGCCGCCTCGGCGCGGCCCCGCAGTCCGGGCACGCGGGCTC
>DFYP01000163.1 GCA_002382645.1 Desulfovibrio sp. UBA4079
CGCCGCCCATGCCCGCGGTGATGAAGATCATGTCCGCGCCGGAAACCTGGTCACGGATGGCGTCGATGCTCTCCATGGCGGCCTCGCGGCCGATGTCCGGATTGGCGCCCGCGCCCAGGCCCTTGGTCAGGCGCTCGCCGATCTGGAGCTTCTTGTCGGCCAGGGACTTGTTGATGTCCTGGCCGTCGGTGTTGGCCACGATGAACTCGACCCCCTTGAGAGCCGATTGGATCATGTTGTTCACGGCGTTGCCGCCGCCACCGCCGCAGCCCACCACCTTGATCTTGGCGCTGGTGTCGTGCTCGATCTCGAAATTCATGATGTCCTCCTCTCCCTTTGCTGCTGGTTGTCCTCGATTCCCCTAAAAAATTCCCCGTATCAGGCGATATCCGTGAACCATTTCTTCATCTTGCCCAGGATGCGGTTGAAGACGTTGTCGTCGCGGATGCGGAAGGGCTTTTCGTGGCCGCGTTCCTCCTCGGCCCCGTAAAGCAGGAGACCCACGGCGGTGGCGAACTTCGGACTGTTGACCACGTCCTTGAGCCCGCCGATGCCGGAGGGATAGCCGATGCGCACCGGCAGATCGAAGATCTGCTCGGCCAGGTCCTGGAGTCCGTAGATCAGCGAGGTGCCGCCGGTGAGCACCACGCCCGCGCCGATGAGGTTCTTGTAGCCGGACTTGATCAGGTCCTGGTCCACCAGGGCCAGGATCTCCTCGCAGCGGGGCTCGCAGATTTCGGCCAGGACCTTCTTGGACATGCCCCGGGAGTCGCGGCCGCCCACGCTGGGCACCTCGATGACCTCGTCGTCGGACAAGAGGTCGGCCAGGGCGCAGCCGTGCTCGACCTTGATCTTCTCGGCGCTCATCATGGGCGTGCGCAGGCCGAAGGCGATGTCGTTGGTCAGGTTGTTGCCGCCGAGCGCCAGCACCGAGGTGTGCTTGATGGAGTCCTTGGAGAAGATGGCCAGGTCCGTGGTGCCGCCGCCGATGTCCACCAGGGCCACGCCGATCTCGCGTTCCTCGGCGGTGAGCACGGCCTTGCTGGAGGCCAGGGACTCGAGCACGATGTTGGACACGTCCAGGCCCGCGCGGTGGCAGGAGCGCACGATGTTCTGCGCCGAGGTCACCGCGCCGGTGACGATGTGGACCTTGACCTCCAGGCGCACCCCGGCCATGCCCAGGGGGTCGGCGATGCCGCGCTGGTCGTCCACGATGAATTCCTGGGGCAGGGTGTGGATGACCTCGCGGTCCAGGGGGATGGCCACGGCCTTGGCCGCCTCGATGACCCGGTCCACGTCGCGCTGGGTCACCTCGCCGCCTTTCACCGCGATGACGCCGTGGGAGTTGAAGCCCTTGATGTGGCTTCCGGCGATGCCCGCATAGACCGAGCGGATCTCGCACCCGGCCATGAGCTCGGCCTCTTCCAGGGCCTTCTTGATGGACTGCACGGTCTGTTCGATGTTCACCACCACGCCGCGCCGCAGCCCCGTGGACGGGCTCGTGCCGATGCCGATGATGTCCACCCCGTCGGGCGTGACCTCGCCGACAACGGCCGCGATCTTGGTGGTCCCGATGTCCAGACCCACTACGATGTCGCTCTTGGCCATGCCTCTTCTCTCCTTCCGTTTACTCGCTCCGGACTCGAGGTCCGTTTCTCCGCCTATGCCTCGCGCCGGGCCTCAGGAGGGCCTGAGCGGCGTCTTCTTCTGCACACAGACCATGCCCTCCACCGCGGCGATGGAGACCACCCCGGAGAGCTCTCCGCGGCGGCGCAGGTCCTGCCAGACCGCGCTGATCCTGGCCAGTTCCGCGCGCCAGTCGCGCATGGGGAAGCGCAAGTTGAAGCCCTCGGTGTCCAGCTGGAATTCCGCGTCGCCCGAGGAGGTCATGTGGACCCAGGCGATCTGGCCCAGGCCGAAGGGCAGGTCGCGGCTCTGCATCATGCCCACGATGGCCGCCAGGGTTTCTCCGGCAAAGGCTTCCTGGTCCACCTCCAGCAGGGGCAGGGAGTGGAACTGGCCCGGCTCCACCGGGGCGATGACCTGGCCCGAGGCGTCGGCGTAGAGGATCTGGCCGTTCTTCTGGATCCAGAAGGCGGGCTGGCGCTCCTCCAGGTGGATGCTCAGGCGGCCGGGCAGCTCCCGGCGCACCGAGGCCTTGGCCACCCAGGGATTCTGGGCCAGGATCCGCTCCACCTCGGAGACGTTCACATCCAGGGCGTTCTGGCCCAGGGCGATGTCGGCCAGGGCCAGGACCTCGCCGTAGTTCAGGCGGCTGTTGCCCGTGACCTGGATGTCCTTGAGGGCGAAATAGGGATGGGTGGTCACGTAGCGGTAGCCGTAGAGCAGGCCGAAGCCCAGGGCCCCCAACAGGCCCAGGAGCAGGGCCAGGCAGGCCAGGCCCTTGAACAGGCCGCCTACAAAGGAGACCCCGTTGGCCAGGGGCGAGGGCGAGCCCTCGGGGCGGGCCGCCTTCTTGAGGCGGTTGGGCCGCTTCACGCCGACTTTGAGCCGGCCGCTGCGCAGGGCGATGGTGCTCATGACAGGACGATGACCTCCAGCTCCAGGCGCGTTCCGAAGCGCTCGAGCACAACGGCCCGGGCGTTTTCCAAGAGTTCCAGGGCCTCGGCGCTGCGGCCGCCCCCCAGGTTCACCAGGAAGTTGGCGTGCAGTTCCGAAAAGCCCATGTTGCCCAGCCGTTTGCCCTTGAACCCGGCCTCGTCCAGGAGCCTGCCCGCGCTCTGGCCCGGGGGGTTCTTGAACACGCAGCCCGCGCTGCGCGCCGCGATGGGCTGGGTGGCCTTCTTCTGGTCCAGGGTCTCGCGGACCTTGGCCCGCACGGCCCCGGGCTCGGCCGGGGTGAGGCTGAACTCGGCCTCCCAGACCAGAGGTCGGCCCGTGCCCTCGGGCGGAGCGAAGTGCCGGTAGCCGAAGGAGCAGTCCCTGGCCTCGACCCAGAACAGCCCGCGCTGCGGGGTCCAGAGCCGGATGCGCGCGAGCGCGTCCTTGATCTCCGTGCCGTAGGAGCCCGCGTTCATGGCCACGGCCCCGCCCACGCTGCCGGGAATCCCGGCCAGGGCCTCCAGGCCCGAGAGCCCGGCCTCTTCGCAGAATTTGAGCAGGCTCGGCAGGCGCGTTCCAGCGCCGCAGCGCAGGGTGTCGCCGCTGCGCTCGGGGGTCCCGGCGTTGCGCACGGACAACAGCACCAGGTCCAGGTCGTGGTCCTCGGCCAGGAGGTTGCTGCCCCCGCCGAGCACGAACGGCCTGCCGCCGCTGTCCGAGATGAACCGGCCCAGTTCGTCCAGGTCGGCTTCGGCGCGCACCACGGCCTCGGCCAGGGCGGCTCCGCCCAGGCCCAGGGTGGTCAGCTCCTTGAGGAGCGGCCGTTGGCGCACGCTCAATGCCACCTGATCACTCCTTGCCGTCCGGCGCGTTGAGCCAGTTCTCGCCCACCTGCCAGATGCTCCCCGCGCCGAGCGTCACGAACAGGTCCCCGGCCTTGAGGGTCTCGGGCAGGGCCTTTTCCATGGCCTGGAAGTCCGGGAAGAAGCGCACCCGGGTCTTGCTCACCTGCTTGATGCCCTGGGCCAGGGACAGGCCGTTGACCCCGGGGATCGGGGCCTCGGAGGCCGGGTAGATCTCGGTGAGCAGGAGCTGGTCCACGCCCTCGAAGACCTTGCAGAACTCGCCGAACAGGGCCTGGGTCCGGGTGAAGCGGTGGGGCTGGAAGGCCACCACCAGGCGGCGGTCCGGGTAGCAGGCCCGCGCCGTGTCCAGGGTGGCCTTGATCTCGGCCGGATGGTGGCCGTAGTCGTCCACCACGAGCACGCCCTTGCGCTCGCCCTTCTTCTCGAAGCGCCGCCCCACGCCGCCGAAGTTGGCCAGACCCTGGAGAATGGCCTCCTTGTCCAGCCCGGCCTCCAGGGCCACGCCGATGGCCGCCAGGGCGTTCTGCACGTTGTGCTGGCCGGGATGGGCCAGGGTCACTTCGGCCCAGGGCTCGCCGTCCAGGCTGACCTTGAACACGCTGCGCAGGTGCGAGGCGATGATCTCGCCGCGCAGGCGGTTCTTCTTGCCCAGGCCGTAGGTCAGCACCGGGCGCTTGATGCCCGGCAGCAGGCGCATGACCCCGGGGTCGTCGCCGCAGACCACGTTCATGCCGTAGAACGGGATGCTGTTCATGAACTCGGTGAAGGCGTGGTCGATGGCCGCCATGTCCGGGTAGAAATCCATGTGGTCCTTGTCCACGTTGGTGACCACGGTGATGATCGGCGAGAGGCAGAGGAACGAGCCGTCGGACTCGTCGGCCTCGGCGATGAGGTATTCGCCCTCGCCCAGGCGGGCGTTGGAGCCGTAGGTGTTCAGCCGTCCGCCGATGATCACCGTGGGGTCCAGGTCGGCCTCGGTGAAGATGGTGGCCAGGAGCGAGGTGGTCGTGGTCTTGCCGTGGGTCCCGGCCACGGCGATGCCGGTCTTGAGGCGCATGAGCTCGGCGAGCATCTCGGCCCGGGGGATGATCGGGATGCCCAGCTCCCGGGCCTTGACCAGCTCGGGGTTGTTCTCGGCGATGGCCGTGGACTTGACCAGCACGTCGGCCTCGCTGACGTTCTCCGCGCCGTGGCCGATGAAGACCGTGGCGCCCAGGGATTTCAGGCGGCGCACGGCGGCCCCGGCCGAGAGGTCCGAACCCGTGACCGAGAAGCCCAGGTTCAGGAGCACCTCGGCGATGCCGCTCATGCCCGCGCCGCCGATGCCCACCATATGGATGGTGTTCACCCGGCTGCGCATGATCGGCGTGGGTGAGGCCTTGGAGGCCGGTACGCTGGGTCCTTGGGCCGCGGTCATCGCATCCTCCTCATGCCGCCAGAAGTTCGCTGATCCCGTCCACNNATGGCCGAGGCCGCCTCGGGCCTGGAAAAGGCCCGGGCCGCGCGGCCCATGTCCCGCAGACGCACGGGATCGTCCAGAAGTCCGGTGATGGTTCCGGCCAGCAGGCCGGGGTTCAGGTCGCGCTGGAGCAGAACCACGCCGCCCCCGGCCTGGGCCAGGGCCCGGGCGTTGACGGTCTGGTGGTCGTG
>DFYP01000177.1 GCA_002382645.1 Desulfovibrio sp. UBA4079
CTGTCCGCGGGCTCGTCCCGGCGCTCCGGGGCCCGGCGGGCCTCGGCCCTGCGCTCCTTGCGGCGCTGCTGGGCCCGGCGCAGGGGCGGCCGGATGACCAGGAAGGCGAACAGGGTCCCGGCCAGGGCCGCGCCGCCCTGGAACGCCAGGGTGGCCGACGGGGCCAGGAAGGCCGCCGCGGCTCCGGCCAGGCAGCCCAGGCCGAAACAGGACAGGACCAGGCCCGGGGCGGCCAGGTCGGCCACCAGGAAGGCCAGGCCCACCAGGACCCAGACCTGGTAGGGAATGCTCAGGTCCGCGAACATGGAGCCCCCATTACGCCAGTCCCTGGCGGCTGACAAGGGAGCAAAGGGTTTGCACCGGCTTTCCGGCGTGATACAGGGGCTCCAAAAGGGGGCGGCCGTGGGCTTGAACCGCGCCGAAATCTTCCGGCTCTGGCTGGCCGGGCACCCCAGGCAGCGCCGCCTGGCCCGGTCCATGACCCTGGCCGATCTGGTGGAACTGGCCCGGGCCCAGGGTTTCGAGCTGGGTCCCGACGAGCTGCGCGCGGCCATGGACGCGGCCGAGGAGGACTTCTTCGGCCCGCCCGAGAAGCCCCTGTTCCTGGAAAGCCTCCTGTCCTGGCCCGCGCTCCTGGTCCTGGCCCTGGCCCTGGCTGCGGGCTTCCTGGTCCTGGACCACGGCCGCTGCCTGCGCCAGAACCAGGAGCACATCAATCCCGAGGCCGTGCAGGCCATGGTTTTGGCCATGGAGGAGATGCGCCGCGATCCGGCCCGGGCCGCGCTCCTCTCCCGCAGCGAGCAGGTGGTGGCCCTGGGCACCTGCCGGGTCTTCGGCGAGGAGATCGCCTGCGTGCTGACCCAGCGCTACGCCCTGCTCAGCGCGGCCGGGGTGCCTCTGCCGCCGTTGTACGAGCCGGGCTACCAGGTGCGCGAGGCCTATTGGCGACAGCTCCTGGGATTGCAGGACTGAATCCCGACCAATCCACTCCATGCAGAGCACTCACTCGCGGCCAAGGGCGCGTTGCAGCGTCATTGTTGCCGGGCTGTTTTTGTTGCGGCGGGAACATTGCATCACTGTAATATTGCACGGAAATACGTTGACGACGCGCGTTTGCGGCATTAGATTTGATCTGTAAATCAAGGTTCTTTGCCAATGGAGACGTGAGCCGCCTCGCTCGTGACTCCCTCCGACAGAGACGGCGCCGAGCATGTTGCAACGGCGATTCGGGTGATCGCCAGGGCTATAGCTGTACTGTGCGCAACCTGTTCCGGAGGATTGGCCTATGAATGCGCTCACGCTCGTCTTCGTCTCCCTCTGCGTCTTCGCCTTGGCCTACCGGTTCTATGGCCTGTTCATCGCCCAGAAGGTCCTCGGCCTGAAGCACGACCGGGCCACCCCGTCCGTGACCATGGCCGACGGCGTGGACTACGTGAAGACCAACAAGTTCGTGCTCTTCGGGCACCACTTCGCGGCCATCGCCGCGGCCGGGCCCCTGCTCGGGCCGGTGCTGGCCGCCCAGTTCGGCTACCTGCCGGGCGCGCTCTGGATCATCATCGGTTGCGTCCTGGCCGGGGCCGTGCACGACATGGTCGTGCTCTTCGCCTCGGTGCGCCACAAGGGCCGCAGCCTGGGCCGCATCGCCGAGTCCGAGATCGGCAAGGTCGTGGGCCACGTGGCCTCGGTGGCCGTGCTGTTCATCCTGATCCTGACCCTGGCGGGCCTGTCCATCGCGGTGGTCAACGCCATGGCCGAGAGCACCTGGGGCACCTTCACGGTCTTCGCCACCATGCCCATCGCGCTGCTCATGGGCGTGTACCTGCACGTCTGGCGCAAGGGCGACGTCAAGGGCGCCAGCATCATCGGCGTGGTCCTGCTGTTCCTGGCGGTCGTCGCCGGGCCCTACGTCGTGGCCAGCCCGACCCTGGCTCCGCTGTTCCACCTGACCAAGAAGCAGATCGCGGTGATCATCCCGATCTACGGCTTCGTGGCCTCGGTGCTCCCGGTCTGGCTCCTGCTCTGCCCCCGGGACTACCTGTCCACGTACCTCAAGATCGGCACCATCGCCATGCTGGCCGGCGGCATCGTGTTCGTCCGGCCCGAGCTGCTCATGCCCGCGGTGACGCAGTTCGCCGGCGGCGGCGGCCCGGTGATCCCCGGCCCGGTGTTCCCGTTCATCTTCATCACCATCGCCTGCGGGGCCATCTCCGGCTTCCACGCCATCATCGGCACGGGCACCACGCCCAAGATGATCGGCGACGAGAAGGACGTGCTCTTCGTGGGCTACGGCGCCATGCTCATGGAGGGCTTCGTGGCCATCATGGCGCTCATCGCGGCCTGCGTGCTCGTGCCCGCGGACTACTTCGCCATCAACGCGGCCCCGGCGGCCTTCGCCAAGCTGGGCATCAGCGTGGAGAACCTCCCGGCCCTGGCCGAGGCCGTGCAGGAGAACATCCAGGGCCGTCCCGGCGGCGCGGTCTCCCTGGCCGTGGGCATGGCCTACGTGTTCTCCTCCATCCCGTTCATGAGCCACCTCATGAGCTACTGGTACCACTTCGCCATCATGTTCGAGGCCGTGTTCATCCTCACGGCCGTGGACACCGGCACCCGCGTGGGCCGGTTCTTCCTGCAGGAGATGATCGGCGTCGCCATTCCCAAGTTCATGGACAAGAAGTGGTGGCCGGGCATCATCACCACCAGCGCCCTGTTCACCTTCTCCTGGGGCTACCTGGTGTACACCGGCGACATCACCTCCATCTGGCCGTTGTTCGGCATGAGCAACCAGCTCCTGGCGGCCAGCGGCCTGATCATCGCCACGACCATGATCATCCGCATGAACAAGGCCCGCTACGCGGCCATCACCGCGGTGCCGGGCATCATCATGGCGGTCATCACCATGTGGGCCGGCTACCTGAACATCACCGCCAACTACCTGCCCAAGGAGAACTACCTGCTGGCCGGCCTGGGCGCGCTGGTCATGGTCCTCATGGTCATCGTGTTCGTGGGCGCCATCCGGCGCTGGACCGAGCTGCTCAAGATCCACACCCCCATCAAGGACCCCTACGGCGAGGAGGTGCTGGCCCTGGCCGAGGAATAGCCGGGACGTGCGGGTCTTGCCCTCATGCCCCGCTTGGGGCATGAGGGAGGCAAGCAGGAGGAAGGACCCATGCGCGGGCTGAAGAAGCTGTACGAGGCCGAGGACCTGGAGAACGTGGCCGAGGACCTGGTCTTCGAGCAGATCGACGCCCTGGTCAACGACGGGAACACGAAGTTCTGCCGCTGCAAGGTCTGCCTGCAGGACATGGCGGCCATCGTGCTGAACCGGGTCCCGGCGCTCTACAGCTGCAGCATCCTGGAGAAGAATTCCCCGGGCGACGACTTCAGCGCGCGCATCGAGGAGGTCCGCAAACGCATCAGCGAGGAGTTGCCCGTGGCCATGGACATGGTCCGGCGCAACAACAACCACTAGAACAAGGCCGCGCTCCGGAAAACCTCCGGGGCGCGGCCCTTTTTTGTCCGCCGTCTTTCGGCTCCAACCGGATTGCCGCAGCCCGTTCCGGGGCCGGACAGCCTGTCAGTCCTCGAACCGCTCGCCCTGGGCCAGGCGTTCCAGCCAGTCCAGGTCCAGCAGGGCCACGTCCCGGCCCTTCATGCGGATGAGCCCGCGCTCGGCAAAGCGCTTGAGCGTGCGCGAGAGGGTCTCCTGGATCGTGCCCAGGGACAGGGCGATCTGGCCCTTGGGGATGTCCAGCCGGATGTCCGCCCCGCCCTGTTCCTGGCCCAGGGCCAGGAGGTAGGCCGCCAGGCGTCCGGGCACCTCCTTGAGGCCGATCTCCTCGACCTTGCGCACGAGCTGGCGCAGCCGGGTGGCCAGCAGCGCCATCATGTTCATGGCCAGTTCCGGGTCCTTGCGGATGGCCTCGCTGAAGGCCTTGCGCGGGAAGAACAGGAGAATCGAGTCGGCCAGGGTCTGGGCTCCGGCCGGGAACTCGCCGCGCTCGAACACCGCGATCTCGCCGAAGGACTCGCCCGGGCCGAAGACGTGCAGGATCTGCTCCTTGCCCAGGGGGTTGGCCCGGAAGACCTTCACCTTGCCCTGGGCCACGGCGTAGAACCCGTCGGCCGGGTCGCCGTGCTGGAAGATCTCCTGGCCCCGGGGCGCGCGCTTGAGCACGGCGATGGAGGCCAGGGCCTCCAGCTGGGCCCGGGGCAGGCCGTGGAACAGGGTCACTATGTTGGCGGCCTCGATGAGATCCATGGGTTCCTTCCTGGTTGAGCGCCTTTGTTCTGGCCCATTTCCGGCCGCTTGTCACCTGGGAAAAAGCCACCGCTTCGCTCGGGAATCCGCCCCCTGCGTGACTTTTTCCGCCAAGGCCTTCCGGAATTCCTGAAAATGCGCTATGGGAACTCCAAAAGACGCGGAAATCCCCGCAGGGCACGGCCATGAACGTTTCCGAACGCCTGTTCCGGGAGCTCATGGGCCGGGCCGGCATCGCCGTGAACGGCCCCGAGCCCTGGGACATCCACGTCTCCGACCCCCGGTTCTACGGCCGGGTCCTGGCCTGGAAGAACCTGGGCCTGGGCGAGGCCTACATGGACGGGTGGTGGGACTGCCCCCGGCTGGACGAGTTCTTTTGCCGGGTGCTTTCCGCCGGGCTGGAGGACCAGGTGCGCGGCAACCTGCGCCTGGCCCTGTCCCTGGTCCCGGCCCTGGTCCTCAACCGCCAGACCCGGCGGCTCTCCCGCCGGGTGGCCCGCCGGCACTACGACCTGGACACCGCCCTGTTCGCGGCCTTCCTCGACCCCAACATGCAGTACAGCTGCGCCTACTTCACGGACGGCGAGGACCTGGAGCGGGCCCAGCTGGCCAAGATGGAACTCATCTGCGCCAAGCTCGGCCTGGGGCCGGAGGACCACCTCCTGGACATCGGCTGCGGCTTCGGCGGCCTGGCCCGCTACGCCGCCTCCACCCGGGGCTGCCGGGTCACGGGCGTGAACATCTCGCGGGAGCAGCTGGCCTTTGCCCGGAAGTTCTGCGCGGGCCTGCCCGTGGAGCTTGTGGAGCGGGACTACCGGGAGCTTTCCGGGACCTATTCCAGGGTCGTGTCCGTGGGCATGTTCGAGCACGTGGGCGCCAGGAACCACCGGGCCTTTCTCCGGGCGGTGCGCCGGGTCCTGGAGCCCGGGGGCGTGTTCCTGCTCCACACCATCGGCTCCAACCGCTCCGCCGCGGCCTGCGACCCCTGGATCAACCGCTACATCTTCCCGGGCGGCCAGCTGCCCAGCCCGGCCCAGATCGGCGCGGCCGGCGAGGGCCTGTTCGTCATCGAGGACTGGCACAACCTGGGCCCGCACTACGCCCGGACCCTGCGCTGCTGGCACGAGAACTTCGAGGCGGCCTGGCCCCGGCTGGCGGAGCGCTTCGACGAGCGCTTCCACAGGATGTGGCGGTATTATCTGCTGTCCTGCGCCGGGGCCTTCGCGGCCCGGGACATCCAGGTCTGGCAGCTGGTCATGACGCCCACCGGCGCGGCCCAGCCGGCCTGCCGCCTGGGCGCGGCCGGGACCTGCTAGGCCGGAACGGGCGCGGGCTGGGCGGCCTTGAGGGCCAGGCCGGGCTTGTCCAGGCGGGCCAGCCAGTCGCGGGCCTCGCTGAACCCCGGGTTCAGGGCCAGGGCCCGCTGCAGGGCCTTCTTGGCCCCGGCCAGGTCGTTGTTCTCCAGGTGGGCCCGGGCGATGTTGAAGTAGAGGTTCTCGTCGTCCTGGGCGAAGTCCAGGGCCCGGGTGTAGTATTCCAGGGCCTGGCCGCACATCCCGGCCTTGCGCAGCTGCATCCCGAACTCGTTGAACAGGTGTTTGTGGCGGGCCTCGAAGGCCGCCTCCAGACCCACCAGGCGCCGGAGCACCAGGTCGGCCTTGTCCTTGTCCCCGCGCTGGAGATAGACCAGGCCGATGCCGAAGTTGGCCCGGATGTTCTGCTCGTCCAGCCGGAGGGCGCTCTGGAAGTTCAGTTCCGCGGTGAACGGCTGGCCCAGCTTGAGGTGGCGCTCGCCGCTGGCCAGGTGCTTGTTCAGCTCGACCAGCTGGGGGTAGAGCTGCTTGTGGTAGTATTCGGGCTCGGGCAGGTAGTCGGCCAGCAGCTCCTCGCGGGAGATGGTCTGCAGCGGCCCGAACGGCACGTGGCTCTCGTTCACGGCCTGGACCTCGATCTTGCCCTCGGGATTCTCGCAGACATAGACGTAGATGGTGGCGGTGGTCTTCTTGGCCGTGGCGCCGGTGCCCACCTTGGAGGTCTTCTGGATGGAGAAGGCCCCCTGGATGCGCTCTTCGGACAGACAGCAGATCATGATGGCGCCCCCTCTGGACTGGAACTGCGGCGAGGGGGACGGGCTGGCGCGGGCGGGGCGAGGCGTCTCGCGAGCGGCCCGGCAGTCTCGGGGCAGTGCCGAGATCCGCGGCTTTCCGTCCCTGTCTCACGGCAGGTTTGGCGTTTGTCGCAGAATCACCGTTACGAGCAGAGAGGCAGGCTGTCAAGCCTGACCATTGCAGGGTTATTTCTTGTCGTTCCGCCGAAGTGGCCGCGCGTCACACAATCGCCGCCCAAATAACCCGAAAAAAGAGTCTCCGGGCCGCGATCCGGGCCGCCCGGGACGGGAGAAACAAAACCCGTCCAACAGGTTGCCTGGCTCCGGGCCCTGGCATACAACAGTGGCATGAGAGAACCGCGGCCGTGAGGGCCCTGATCTTCGAGAACGGCCGCTCCCGGCTGGAGGAGCGGCCCAGGCCCGTGCCCGCGCCGGGCGAGGCCTTGGTGCGCGTGCTCCTGGCCGGGATCTGCAACACCGACCTGGAGCTGCTCCAGGGCTACTACGGCTTTTCCGGGGTGCCCGGCCACGAGTTCGTGGGCCTGGTGGAGGAGTGCCCCGGGGCCCCGCAGTGGGTGGGCAAGCGGGTTTCCGCGGACATCAACTGCGGCTGCGGGACCTGCGCCCAGTGCCGCGGCGGCGACCCCCGGCACTGCCCCGGCCGCACCGTGCTCGGCATCGTGAACCGGCCCGGCTGCTTTGCGGACTACCTCACCGTGCCCGCCCGGAACCTGGTGCCCGTGCCCGAGGGCCTGCCCCTGGACGCGGCGGTGTTCTGCGAGCCCCTGGCCGCGGCCCTGGAGCCCGGCCGCCAGCTGGACCTGCACGGCAAAAGCCTGCTCGTCCTGGGCGACGGCAAGCTCGGCCTGCTCACGGCCCTGGGCCTGGCCCAGGACTGCCCGGACCTGGTCCTGGCCGGACGCCACGCCGAAAAGCTGGCCCTGGCCGGGGACCTGCGCACCGAGCTGCTTTCCGCGGACGAGGCCCCGGCCCGGGTCCGCGAACGGCTCGGGCGGTTCGACGTGGTCATCGAGGCCACGGGCAACGAGCACGGCCTGGACCTGGCCCTGGAGCTGGTGCGCAGCGAGGGCGTCGTGGTGGCCAAGACCACCTCGCGCAACCCCTCGCGCCTGGACCTGGCCCGGCTCGTGGTCGAGGAGATCACGCTGCTGGGCTCGCGCTGCGGCAACCAGTCCCTGGCCATGGAGCGCCTGGCCCGGGGCCTGGACCCCCGGCCGCTCATCACGGCCCGTTTTCCCCTGGAGGAGCACGCCCAGGCCCTGGCCCGGGCGCAGCGCCCGGCCCTCAAGGTGCTGTTGACCTTTTAAGCGGAGGAGACCATGCCGGAACGCGATCCCGCCCAGCCCGTCGCCCCGGAAACCGAGGCCCCGGAACAGGGGGTGGCCGGCGCCGTCTGCCTGGACATCGAGGTGGGCGGCAGCGTGCTCGTGGAGATCGAGGGCCTGCGCCGCAGCTTCAAGTCCCGCTTCGTGGGCTGGGATTGCGGCCGCTTCGTGCTGATGACCTTTCCCTCCCGGCCCGAGATCCGCGACCACCTCTACCAGGACCGCGGGCTCATCCTGCGCTATCTGCACAAGGACGGCGTGCTCCGCGGGTTCCATTCCACGGTGGACGCGGTGCTGTTCAAGCCCGAGCGCCTGCTGTTCGCGCGCTATCCCACCTCGGTGGAGAGCCTGAGCCTGCGCAAGGAGGACCGGGTCAACTGCTTTGTGCGCGCCCGGGTGGCCCCGGCCGCGGGCGGAGACGAGACCGCGGGCCTTTTGCTGAACATCTCGCGCAGCGGCTGCCGCCTGGCCCTGGGGGCCCAGCCCCCGGCCCCCCACCCCCAGCACGTGGTGGGCCAGGCCCTGACCCTCACCAGCCGGTTCTTCGGCCTGCCCGAGGAGCGCCGGGTGCCGGTGAGCGTGCGGGCCCTGCACCTGGAGCCCGGGCGGCTCTCCCTGGGCCTGCTGTTCGACACCCTGCCCGAGGACATCGTGCGGGAGATCGACGCCTACACCCAGGACATCCGCACCACCCTGGGCCTGCCCGGGGAGCCCTGAGCCGGGCTGGGGACGGTTGCGGATCATTGGGGAAGGCCCTGGAGCGAGGGCCGGAAAAAAGGCGGGGATCGGCTCCCCGCCTTTCTTCCTAGCCGGTCCGGCTAGTCCTGCATGTCGTTGATGATGGTCTTGAGCTCCTGGGCCAGTCGGGCCAGGTCGGAGACGGCCTGGGCCGACTGGGTCATGGCCTCGGCGGTCTCGCCCGCGATGCGGTTGATGTCCTCGGTGGTCCGGGAGATCTCCTCGCTGGCCGCGGACTGCTCCTCG
>DFYP01000139.1 GCA_002382645.1 Desulfovibrio sp. UBA4079
ACACGTCGCCGGCCTGGGTCTCAATGATCGGCAGAGCGGTCATGGAGCCGGCGCCCTTGTTGTCGGACAGCTTGGCCGCGCGCTCCAGCAGACGGGAGTGCAGGTAGAAGACGTCGCCCGGGTAGGCTTCGCGGCCCGGGGGGCGGCGGAGCAGCAGCGACATCTGGCGGTAGGACACGGCCTGCTTGGACAGNNTCGTAGATGATCAGGGCGTGCTTGCCCGAGTCGCGGTAGTACTCGGCCATGGTGCAGCCGGAGTAGGCCGCGATGAACTGGAGCGGCGCGGGCTCGGAAGCCGTGGCCGAGATGATCGTGGTGTACTCCATGGCGCCGTACTTGCGCAGGGCGTCGGCCACCAGGGCGACCGTGGCTTTCTTCTGGCCGATGGCCACGTAGNNCGCCGATGATCAGCTCGCGCTGGCCGCGGCCGACCGGGGTCATGGCGTCGACGGCCTTGAGGCCGGTCATCATGGGCTGGTGCACGCTCTTGCGCTGGACGATGCCCGGGGCCTTGAGCTCCACGGGACGCGTCTCCTTGGACTCGACCGGTCCGAGGCCGTCGATGGGCTCACCCAGGGGGTTGAGCACCCGGCCCATGACCGCGTCACCCACCGGCACCGAGAAGATCTGGCCCGTGCGCTTGACCGGGTCGCCTTCCTTCAGGTCCGTGGTTTCGCCCAGGAGCGCCACGCCCACGTTGTCCTCTTCCAGGTTGAGCACCATGCCCTTGAGGCCGCCGGGGAACTCCAGCAGCTCCATGGCCATGGCGTTCTCAACGCCGTGGACGCGGGCGATACCGTCACCGACGTAGATCACGGTGCCGGTTTCGCTCATCTCCACCCGGGACTGATAGTTGGAAATCTGTCCCTCGATGATTTTGCTGATTTCTTCGGCTTTGATCTGCATGGCCCTACTCACCCCTCTTGATGGTTTCTTTCAAAATGTCGAGCTGCGCCCGCAGGCTGGCGTCGAGGACCTTGTCCCCGACCTTGAGCACGACGCCACCGAGGATGCCCGGATCCACGGCGTAGTCCAGTACAAGCTGTTTGCCGGCCTGCTTCTCCAGCTTGCTCTTGATATCGGTCCGCCGGGCCTCGGGCAGCTCCACGGCCGTGACCACGCGGCCACGGACCACGCCCTTGAGGGCGTCCAGGAGCTTGCCGAAGGCGTCGGCGATGTCCGGAAGGAAGGGCAACCTGTTCTTGTCGGCCAACAGGTCGCAGAAGTTCTTCATGGAGGGACTCACGGCCACGCTCTCCAGGAGCTTGCCCAGCACGGCCTTTTTCTCGTCCGTGCTGAAGACCGGGCTCTTGAAGAATCGCATGGCGTCCGGAGAGCCCGCCAGCACCCCAGCCAGTTGCGACAGTTCCTTGCCGTACGCCTCAAGTTCCGCAGGCCCCTTCTTCTCGCCGAAAGCGAAGAGGGCCTTGGCGTAGCGGCGCGCTACGACGTTCCCGGTCAATTGAGCACCACCTTTGTTAAGTATTCATCCACGAGTCGCTCGTGGTCCTTGTCCGAGAGCTTTTCCCGCACGATCTTGGTGGCCGCTTCCACGATCATGTCGGCCATCTGGGCGCGCAGGGCGTCCATGGCGGCCTTGGACTCGTGTTCGGCGGACATGCGGGCCTGGGCCTTGATCTGCTCGGCGTCCTTGCGGGCCTTCTCGATGATCGAGGCCTTCAGCGCCTCGCCCTGGGCCCGGGCCTCGTCCAGCAGGGACTTGCGCTCGGTCTCCAGGTTGGCGATGCTCTGTTCCACGTCCTTGAGCCGCTTGGAGGCCTCGTTCTGGCGAACCTCCAGGTCATCCAGGTCCTTCTTGATCTGGCTGCGGCGGCCGCCGAAGAAGGCGGCGATCTTCTTGCCGGCCAGATACCAGATGATCCCGACGAAGATGCCGAAGTTGATCAGGCGCAGGATGTAGTTGCCCCAGGGCAACGCGTGCTCCTCTCCGCCTTCGGAGGCCAGGGCGACCCCGACCGAAAGCGCCAGCAGGGCCACAACCGTGAGTATGAAAGTGAACCGTTTCAAGCCCTTTCCTCCTTCCCTCTACGCCTTGCCCAGGATCTTGTCCGTGGCCTTCAGGGCGTACTTTTCCACATCCTTCTTGAGCTCTCCCAGGGCCGACTGGGCCTGACCGCTGATATCGGCGCGGGCGGCCTTCAGGGAGGCGGCGGCCTCCTGCCCTGCGGCAGAGAGGATCCCCTGCTCCTCTTTCACGCCCTCGGCCTTGAGCCCGTGGCGGATTTCCACGCCGTCCTTGCGCGCGTCGGCCAGGGCGGCCTGGTAGTCCCGCAGCTTGGCGTCGGCCTGGGTGGTGAACTGCTCAACCTTGCCGAGCTTCTCGGCCATGAGCTCACCGCGCTTCTTGATGATGGTGCGGATGGGACCGAACAGGAGGATGTTCAGGACCAGCAGGGTGATGATGAAGTTGACGAATTGCACGAAAAAAGAAAAGTCCAGATCAATCATACCCGCCCCCAGAGAAATTGTGAATTTTGAGACAAAGTCACAGGCCCTTTATCCAATTTCAACCGGTGTGTCAAAGCCTTTTTGCCGTAAACTCGGGAACTCGCGGGCCGGAAAGCCCGGAGGCTCTTGGCTTGTGCAGGTTATGACAAGCCCGGGGACTGCTCCCCGGACTCCGGGCCCGCCATGTCCAGGCGGCCCTCCAGCACGGCCCCTTCCTCCACCACCAGCACCGGGGTCCGGATGTTGCCGTGGAGGTCGGCGGTCTTGTGCAGGACCACCTTGTCCTTGGCCTCCACCTCGCCCTGGAGGTTGCCGGAGAGCACCAGCTGGCCCACACGGATGTTGCCCTGGACCACGGCTTCCTGGCCGATGACCAGGGTGCCGTCGGACTCCACCTCGCCCTGGAAATTCCCGTCGATCCGCACGGCCCCATGGAAATGGAGCTTGCCGTTGTAGCTGGTCCCGGCGCCCAGGAAGGCGTTGATCTCATCCTTGGCCATAAGGCTCCTTGCGGGCTGGCTTTGGCCGGGACGGCCGGTGGCGGCCGGGCCGGATCAGCCCTGCTTGAACAGGAAGCGTCGCATGGAAACGTTCAGCGCGAGTCCGATGAGGCAAAAATTCACAAGGGTGGCGCTGCCCCCGTAACTGATGAACGGCAGGGGAATGCCGACCACCGGCATGAGCCCCACGACCATACCCATGTTTATAAGGATTTGCCAGAAGAAATAGAAGAAGATCCCGGCGGCCAGGTAGCTGCCGAAGAGGTCCCTGGGGTCCCGGGCGATGACCACCATCTGATAAAGGAAGACGCAGAACAGCAGGAGCAGGATGATCATGCCCACGAAGCCCCATTCCTCGCCGAACACGGCCACGGCGAAGTCGGTGTGCTTTTCCGGCAAAAAGCGCAGCTGGCTCTGGGTGCCGGCCAGGAAGCCCTTGCCCCAGAACTGGCCCGAGCCGATGGCGATCTCCGACTGGATGATGTGGTAGCCCGCGCCCAGGGGGTCGGTGGCCGGGTCCAGGAAGGAGAGGATGCGCCGCTTCTGATAGTCGTGCAGGCCGAACCAGGCCAGGGGCAGGAGGCTCGGCACGGCCACGAGCATGGTCTTGAAGACCCGGGGGGTCAGGCCGCGGTAGAGGATCAGCCCGCCCAGGAGCAGGAGGATGGACAGCCCGGAGCCCAGGTCGGGCTGGAGGATGACCAGGCCCGCGGGCACCAGGCCCATGGCCACCACGGAGAAGAGCTTGAGGAAGCCCAGGCGGTCCTTTTCCATGGACAGGATGCGCGCGCCCAGGATGAGGATGCTGATCTTGGCCATCTCGCTGGGCTGGAAGCTCATGAAGCCCAGGTCCAGCCAGCGCCGGGCCCCGTAGATGGTCTTGCCCACGAAGGGCACCGCGGCCAGCAGCGCCACCGTGATCCAGAACAGGGGCCAGGCCGCGGTGCGCAGGTGGCGGTAGTCGAAGAACATCATGCAGACCATGCCCACCATGCCCATGCAGCCCCAGATGAGCTGCTTCTGGTAGTAGGTGTCCACGCTCATGCCCTCGCCCATGCGGAAGCCGCTGGCCGAGTACAGGTTCATGACCCCGCACAGGAACAGGATCAGGGTCAGGCCGCAGAGCGGCCAGTTGATATGGATGAGCAGGCGTCTGTCGATGGGCGACATGGGGCCCTCCCTATTCGTCGTTCTCCGGGGCTTCGGGCTCTTCCGGGGCCGGGCCCACGCCCTTGCCCAGGAAGATATAGTCGATGGCCGCCTTGAGCGAGGGGCCGGCGCCGGAGGCGCCGTGCAGGCCGTGCTCGATCATGGCCACGATGACCACACGGCGATCGCCCTGTTCGGCAAAGCCGGCCATCCAGGCGTGGTCGCGCATGTGGTAGGGGATCTTGCTCTCGGGCATGGCCTTGAGCTCGTCGGTGAGCCGGACCACCTGGGCCGTGCCGGTCTTGGCCCCGGCCACCACGCCGGGGGTCAGGATGCGCCGGCAGGTGCCCCGGGGGTCCTCCACGGTGTCGATCATGGCCCGCTTGATGATGGCCTGCTGGGCCTCGGTAAGCGGCAGCCGGCCCTGGACCACGGGCGGGTCGCCGTGGATCAGGTTGGGCTTCATGAGCTTGCCGCCGTTGATCAGGGCCGAGATGTAGCGGGCCACCTGGAGCGGCGAGACCTGGGTGTAGCCCTGGCCGATGGCGAAGTTGAGGTCCTCGCCCTTGGTCCATTTCTCGCCGAAGCGCTTGAGCTTCCACTCCCGGGTGGGGATGGTCCCGCCCTTTTCATGGGGCAGGTCGATGCCCGTGGGCTTGCCGAAGCCCGCGGCGAAGGAGAAGGAGCTGATGCGGTCCACGCTGAGCTTCATGCCGAGCTTGTAGAAGTACACGTCGCAGGACTGGACCAGGCCCTGGTTCAGGTCCACGGAGCCGTGGCCGCCCTTGCGCCAGCAGCGGAACACGTGGCTGCCCAGGGCCAGGGAGCCTTGGCAGAAGGCCGTCTCACGGGGGTCCAGGAGCCCGGCGGCGAAGCCCGCCCCGGCCATGACCAGCTTGAACACCGAGCCCGGCGGATAGACGCTCTGGGTGGCCCGGTTCTGGAGCGGGTGCATGGGGTCGTCGCGCAGGTCCTTCCATTGCTCCGGGGTGAGCCCGGCGGTGAAGGCGTTGGAGTCGAAGGACGGGGCGCTGACCAGGGCCAGGAGTTCGCCGGTGTCCGGGTCCATGACCACCACGGAGCCGGACTTGCCCTCCAGCTGGCGGGCGACGGTGGCCTGGAGCCCCAGGTCCACGGAGAGCACGATGTCCTCGCCGCTCTTGGGCTTCTTGAGCAGGGCGTCGGACAGGCGGCGGCCCGTGGCGTCCACCTCCAGCTGGCGCACGCCCTTGGCCCCGCGCAGGCGGCGCTCGAGCATCTGCTCCAGGCCGTTCTTGCCCACGTAGTCGCCCAAGGCCAGGCTGGAGTCCTTTTCCAGGTCATCTTCGCTGGCGTCCCCCACGTAGCCCAGGACGTGGGCCAGGAGCTGGCCGAACTTGTAGTAGCGCCGCGAGCGGATGACGATCTCCAGGCCGGGCCAGCGCAGGTGGTCGGACTCCACCGCGGCCACCTGCTCGAAGTTCAGGTCCGGGACGATGAGCAGGGGCTCGAAGGGCTTCACGCGCTTGCGGGCGCGCTTGTAGGTGTCCAGGAGCTTGTCCGCGGGCGCGCCGGTGATTTCGGAGATGTGCGCCAGGGTGGCTTCCAGGTTCTTCACGTCCTCGCGCACCAGGCCCAGGGCGTAGGCCGGCTCGTTCACCGCCACCATGGTCCCGCCCCGGTCCAGGATCAGGCCGCGGGGGGCGAAGACCGGCTCCAGGCGGAGCTGGTTCTCCTTGGCCTTCTCGGCGTACTCCTCGCCCTTGTGCACCTGGAGGTACCAGAGCCGCAGGGAGAAGGTGCAGAACAGGACCAGGACGATGACCTGGAGCAGGATGAGCCCGGAGCGCGGCGGCTGCTGGCCGCGGGAGTCATACAGGTTGGCCATGGCCCCTCATCCTGGCCGGATAGAGCCGGTCCACCAGCAGCCACTCCAGGGGGAAGACCACGGCCTGGAGCAGACTCTCCAGCAGCACGCGGTCCAGGGGCACGGCCTTCACGGCCAGGGTGGCCATGGCGTAGGTCTGAAGGAAGTGCAAAAGCCCCAGGGTCAGGCCCAGGAGGGTGGCGAAGGGCGCGCTGCGCGGCTGGAAGATGTACTGGCCCAGGGACACGAGCAGGTAGAGGAACCAGTACCAGAGCACCGAGGCCCCGAAGGGCTGGCTGCCCATGCCCTCCTGGAGCAGGCCGAAGATCAGGGCCAGGAGCAGGGCCCGGCCGCGGCCTTCCTCCTGGAAGCTGAAGACCAGGCCCGCGGCCAGGAAGTCCACTCCGGGCAACAGGGTCTGGGCCCAGATCGCGGCCGCGCTGAAGCCGATCCACCAGAGGGCCCGGAGCATCTCAGTCCCCTCCGGGCGAGGCCTGGGACTCGCCGCTCGTGCGGCGCAGAAGGAGCACCTCCTCCAGGGCCTCGAAATCCATGAGCGGTTCGGCCGTGATGTCCAGGAACAGGGAGAGGTCCGAGCGCTCCACCCGGAGCACCCGGGCCACGGGCAGGCCCTTGGGGAAGGAGCCGGCCAGGCCCGAGGTCACCAGGAGCTCGCCCGGCTCGATGGGTGCGTTCAGGTTCACGTACTTGAGTTCCAGCTCCCGGCCGGGCCCTCGTCCGGCCAGGACTCCGGCCGAGCGGTACTTCTGGCCCAGGACCGGGATGCGGCAGTTGGCGTCGTTGAGCAGGAGCACGGTGGAGGCCGTGAACCCGGCGCGCAGGACCCGGCCCAGCACGCCCTGGGGCGTGACCACGGGCTGGTCGGCGGTCACGCCCTGGAGCGAGCCCTTGTCCAGGACCAGGGTCTCGAGCAGGGCGTTGGGGCCCATGCGCCGGGCGATGACCCGGGCGCCCACCCGTTCCCAGGCCTGGGGCGGGGTGAAGGCCAGGAGCTTCTCCAGCCGGTCGGTGGACATGGCCCGCTCGCGCAGGGAGTTGCGCTCCATGAGCAGCTCGTCCACCTGGGCCTGGAGCTGGTCGTTTTTTTCCTGCAGGCCCACGAGGTAGACGTAGCGCTGCCAGAAGGCCGCCACCTGGTCCGCCAGCCAGCGGCCGGGCTTGAGCACGAGCCGCACGGCGTCCAGGCCGGTGTTCTCGGCCAGCGTGTCCAGATGCCCGGTCCGGAGGTTCCAGGTGTACAGGCTCAGATAGACGAACAGGCCCGCCAGGACGATGACTGCGACACGCTTCAGTTTCACATCAGTCGGAGCAGATGTCCTTATACAGGTCGATGTGTTCCAGTGCCTTGCCCGAGCCCTTGACCACGGCCGTGAGGGGGTCGTCCACCACGGTGATGGGCAGCTGGGTCTCGTGCTGCAGCAGGGAGTCCAGGCCGCGCAGAAGCGCGCCGCCGCCGGTGAGCACGATGCCCCGGTCCACGATGTCCGCGGCCAGCTCCGGGGGGGTCTGCTCCAGGGCGATGCGCACGCCCTGGACAATGCCCTCCACCTGCTCGGAAATGGCCTCGCGGACCTCTTCGGCGGTGATGATGCGGTTCTGCGGGATGCCGGTGACCAGGTCGCGGCCCTTGACCTCCATCTCGGAGACCCCGTCCACGGGGTAGGCCGTGCCGATGGTCATCTTGATCTCCTCGGCCGTGCTTTCGCCGATGAGCATGTTGTACTTGCGCTTGACGTGCTGGAGGATGGCCTCGTCCATCTTGTCCCCGCCGATGCGTACGGACTTGGAGTAGACGATGCCGGCCAGGGAGATCACCGCCACCTCGGTGGTGCCGCCGCCGA
>DFYP01000109.1 GCA_002382645.1 Desulfovibrio sp. UBA4079
CGGGGCGGCCGCGCCGCCGGCAACGCCGGCCACGACCACGCCCTGCTTCTTGACCTTGTCCACCTCGGCCATGAGGGTCTCGAGCTTCTTGATGTGCTCGTCCATCTTCTTGGAGGAGACGGACAGCTTCACGTCGCCCTGGGCGGCCTGGTCCTCGAAGGTCTTGAGCTTGGCCTTGGCGCCGGCCAGTTCGGCCTTGAGGGCCTCGACCTCGGCGGTCAGGGCGGCCTTGTCGGCGGTGAGCCCGGCGTTGGCGGCCTTGAGCTCGGCCATCTTGGCCAGCACGCCCTGGGCCTGGGCCGCGTCGTCCTCAGGCAGGGGCAGCAGGCTGACCTTCTGGCCCAGGCCGGCGATGTCGCCGGAGGCGGCCTTGGTCAGCTGGGGCTCCTGCTCGTAGATCCAGGCCTTGGCCAGGGAGCAGGCCACGGGCGCGAAGTCCGCGTCCACGTCGGCCTGGGTCACGAAGGACAGCATGTCCACCAGGTTCTGGTCGGCCAGATCCCCGCCGCGCAGGCAGGACACGAAGGTGTTCATGGGGAAAACTTTCGCTTCAGCCATTGTCTATGCCTCCTTGAGAGTCCGAAGACTTTCCGTTCGTTGTAGTTGCCTTCTCGCGCCTAGTGCTGCACCGGCTGCATGGGGATGCGGCCGATCTTGCGGGCATACGCCAGGGCCACCGTGCGGTAGACCAGGTGCGCCAGCTTGGACCACGGCAGGTACGCGACGAGCATGAACACCGCCACGATGTGCACGTAGTACGTGGGGTAGGCGATGGTCGCCAGACCCGACAGACGGAAGACCTCCGAGCCCAGGCCCGAGAGGGCGATGACCCAGATGAGCGTGAGCAGGTACCAGTCGTCGAAGCTGGAGCCCTGCTTGGCCTTGTCCAGGCTGGCGCGGCGGGAGGTCAGGAAGGTCAGGCCCAGGACCAGCATGATGGCGCCCACGTTGGCCAGGATCTTCACCGGGCTGTACAGCGGCATGGGCGTGGCGCCGGCCACGGTGAGCAGCTGGGTCAGCGGGTCGGTGAGGCCCATGACCTTCTGCATGAGGAAGGCGCCGCCCCAGTGGCCCACGGCCACCACGGTGGTGACGAAGAACAGGCAGAGGAAGGCGTACATGGTCAGCAGGTGACCCTTGAAGCGCTTCTTGCTCTTCTCGTCCGCGCCGCAGTCCTGGAACTGGGTGTGCTGGGCCACCTCGTACTTGATGGTCTCGATGAACGCGCAGAGGAAGCTGGGCTCCTTCTTGCGGCCCACGATGAAGGTCTTGGGCATGGAGGCGAAGCTCTTGAGCAGGTTGCTCACGCCCGAGGCGAAGCCGAAGAGCATGAACAGGGCCAGCACGGCGAAGATCGGGTCGATGGTGAAGTCGCCCGGGAACAGGCCGCCGTACACGATCTGGCCGGCCTTGGAGACCACCAGGTCATGGCCGTGCATCTCGAACAGCGGGAAGGCCGTGCCCAGGATGCCCGCGCGCACGATCCAGATGAACAGGTAGATGAGCGCCGGGATCAGGATGAGCACGGGCAGGCCCTTGCCGCTCATGAACTTGCCGATGAAGCTCGGCTGGGCCAGGTTCTTGTAGGCCATGTTCCGGAGCGCGCCCAGGAGGTCGCCGGGCTTGGCGCCGCGCGGGCAGAGGTCGGAACAGGTGCCGCAGTTGTGGCAGAGCCAGATGTCGATGTCGTTGAGCAGACGGTCCTTCAGTCCCCACTGGGCCCAGACCATCTCCTTGCGGGGATAGGGGTTGTCGGCCGGGGACAGGGGGCAGACCACGCTGCAGGTGGCGCACTGGTAGCACTTCTTGAGGGATTCCCCTCCGAACTGCTGCAGCTCCTTGACGAATTTCAGGTCCGGCTGGACCCTGACGGTGTTCGACATGGTCGAGACCTCCTCTCCTAGTAACCCTTGAAGGGGTTGGGGCCGAACTTGGTGATGACTTCGGTCATGAACTTTTCGATGAGGCCCGGGATCTGGTCGTACTCGTCGATGGCGACCTCATACTGTTCCACGCGCTCGGCCTCCACGCCCAGGCGCTTGAGCGACTCGGCGATGTTCTCCTTGCGGCGGCTGCACAGCTCCGAACCCTTGACGAAGTGGCACTGGTAGTCGTCGCCGTACTTGCAGCCCAGGAGCATGACCCCGTCCACGCCCTTGCTCATGGCGTCGGCCACCCAGATGGCGTTGACCGAACCCAGGCAGCGCACCGGGATGAACCGGACATACGGGCTCCAGGACTTGCCCCGGAAGGCGGCCATGTCCAGGGCCGGGTAGGCGTCGTTCTCGCAGACCAGCACGATGACGCGCGGGCCGCCCTTGACCATGTCGTCGGGCACCTGCACTTCCTTGATGGTCGAGCCGATCTGGTCCACGTTGTAGCTGTCGAACTTGATCACGCGCTCGGGGCAGGCGCCCATGCAGGTGCCGCAGCGGCGGCAGCGCGTGTAGTTCGGCTTGGGCGTGCCCTTCTCGTCGTCGTCCAGGGCGCCGAACGGGCACTCCTCGGTGCAGCGCTTGCACTGGGTGCAGCGCACGAAGTTGAACACCGGGAAGGAGAGGTCGCCGGAGCGCGGGTGCACGGCCACGCCGCGGTTGATGCTCTCGATGCACTGCACGGCCTTGAGCACGGCGCCGGCCGCGTCGTCGCGGGCGTTGGCCATGGTCATGGGCTGGTGCGCGCAACCCGCGGCGTAGACGCCGGTGCGCCGGGTCTCGTAGGGGAAGCAGATGTAGTTGGAGTCCACGAACCCGTCGAACAGCTTGAGGTCCGGGAAGTGCGGGCCCTGGCGGTAGACGAAGTTCATGGTCGGCTCGTAGGCCGTCACCGGCACCACGGCCGTGGGCAGGACCACCAGGTCGGCCACCAGCTCGATGCTGTCGCCGATGAGGGTGTCCTTGGCCGCCACGGTGAGGCTGCCGTCGCCGGACTCGGTGACGCCCGTGACCACGGCCTTGGTCAGCATGATCGAGGCGTTGTCCTGGGCGGCCTTGTAGTACTTCTCGTTGATGCCCGGGACCATCATGTGGTCGTAGAGCACCATGGCCACGGCCCCGGCGTTCAGCTCGGCCACGTAGCCGGCCTGTTTCAGGGCGACGAGGCTGGAGATCTCCGAGCTGATGGCCAGATGCTTGGCCGACTCGGTCTGCTCATAGACGAAGGGCTTTTCCTCGCCCTCGGCCGGGGCGTCTCCGGCCAGCGGGGCCGGGGGTTCGCAGGCCGCGGCCGCGTCGTAGCTCACGTCCTTGAGGGCCAGGTCCATGTCCAGGACAAAGGCCACCGAGGCCGCGGGCTTGCCGTCCGAGGGCCGGACGATCTTGCCGCTCTTGGCCATCTCCTCGAACTGGGCCGAGGTGACCACGTTCTTCATCGTGCCGTAGCCGAAGGGCTCCAGGTGCTTGGCCTCGCCGGGCACCCAGCCGGTGGCCAGGATGGCCGCGCCCACGTCGTAGACGCTGCCGGCGATGGTGGCCTTGAACAGGCCCGGGGCGCCCTCCAGGGACTCCAGGGTGGAGTTCAGCAGGACCTTGATCTTCGGGTTTCCGCTCACCGCGGCGACCATCTTCTCGATGCCGGTGTCCTGGGCCTTGTCGTAGGGCGCGGCCAGCGGGAAGGTCTTGTACATGTTCAAGGCCTTGCCGCCGAGCTTGTCGCCCTTCTCCACCAGGATCACGTCGCGGTTCAGGGCCGCGGCGTTGAGGGCCGCGGTCATGCCGGTGAAGCCGCCGCCCAGCACCATGAGGGTCTTGCTGGTCTCGGGGATTTCCGGGGCCGGGATGGCGGCCTTGGACAGGCGGGTGACGCCCATGCGCACGTAGTCCTGGGCCATGAGGGTGAGCAGGCCGGGGACCTTGGCGTCGTCCTGGAAGGACCAGACGCACTGTTCGCGCAGGTTCACGCGCTCGACCTGGATCTTGTCGCCGAAGCGGAAGATGTCCCACTTGACCCGGGGCGAGCAGGCGCAGACCACCACGCCGTCCAGACCCTCGGCCTTGATGTCGGCCTCGATCTCGGCCACGCCCTCGGGGCTGCAGAGCACCGGGTTGGTCTTGATGACCTTGCAGAGCGGGGCCACCTTGCTGTTCTTCACGTGTTCGGCGAGACCGGCGAGATCCAGCGCTTTGCCGATCTCGCAGCCACCGCAGATGTATACACCGAGCTTTTCAGCCATGACTTACCTCCCCACCACGTTTTGAATGGCCTTGAGCGCCGCGCCCGTGCCGGACTGGGCGGTCTTCATCACGTCCAGCGGCGACTTGGCGCAGCCGGCGGCCACCACGCCCTTGTCCTCGGCGCCGAGCACGAAGCCGTCCTCGTCCAGGACCGAGGCCGGGACCTTCTGGCCGGCCATGGTGGGCTGCATGCCCGTGGCCAGGACCACCAGGTCGAACGTCTCGTCGCTCTTGATGCCGGTGACGGCGTTCTCCACCGTGACCACCGGGTTCTTGTGCTTGTCCTCGACGATCTTGGCCACCTTGCCCTTGACCAGGGAGAGATGCTCGTCGGCCAGGATGCGCTTCTTGAACTTGTCGTAGCGGCCCGGGGTGCGCAGGTCGATGTAGTAGATCACGACCTTGGCGTCCGGATTGTTCTTGCGGATGTAGGCCACGTGCTTGAGCGAGGCCATGCAGCAGATGTACGAGCAGTAGTTCAGGTGGTTCTGGTCGCGGGATCCGGCGCACTGCACGAAGGCGATGCGCTTGGGGGCCTTGTGGTCCGAGGGCCGGAGGATCTGGCCGTTGGTCGGGCCGCTGGGCGAGGCCAGGCGCTCCATCTGCATGTTGGAGACCACGTTCTTGAGCTTGCCGGAACCCAGGTTGTCCAGATTCTTCAGGTCGTAGGGCTTCCAGCCGGTGGCGTAGACGATGCTGCCCACGGTCAGGTCGAAGACCTTCTCGCCCTCGGCCAGGTCGATGGCCTCGTAGGGACAGGCCGCCTGGATGGCCTCCAGCTCCTCGGCCGGCACGCCCGCGGGGTCGAGGACGTAGCGGAAGGGGAAGGCGAAGCCGTGGGTCTTGTACACGGCCTTGCGCTGGCAGAGCCCGAACTCGAACTCGTTGGGCACGGTGGTCTTGGCGGCCTTCTCGCACTCGCCGCAGGCCGTGCAGCGCTCGTTCACGTGCCGGGGGCGCTGTTTGATCTTGACCTCATAGGCCCCGGGGCCGCCGCTCACCGAGGCCACCTCGGCCATGGTGTAGAAGCGCACGCGCGGGTTGTTCTTGATGCGCTGGAACTGAATCTCCAGGCCGCAAGAGGGAGGACAGAGCTTGGGGAAATATTGGTTCAGCTGCGCCACCCGTCCGCCGAGATAGGGATTGGTCTCCACGATGGTCACATCGTATCCGACCTCGGCGGCCTCCAAGGCGGCGGTGATCCCGGCAAATCCGCCGCCGACTACGAGAATACTGTTGTTCGCCATTCGCACAATCCTCCCTGTGTATGCTCCCGGGCCAGAGCCCGGGGGCCATCCGGCCGTCCGGAGCCCCCCGGACGGTCCTCGTTCAAAACCCGTTGTGAAGCGTCAAGCGAAGTGAAGGAATCCAACAAAATGGCCCAAATCCGGACTGCACCCCAGCCAGCCCGGATTCAGACCACCTTGTCTGTACGGAAAAGGCGGCCGCGAGCACCAGGCCCGCGGCCGCCGTCATTCTCCCTACTAGTCAGGGATGATCTGCCAGTACGCCCGCTTGAAGATCTTGATTTCCTTCTTGTCGGGATCGTACTTGGAGTTCACGAAGCACTTCCACTTGCTGTCGTCCAGGCCCATGAAGTCGCCGCGGTAGTAGAAGCCCGGGTAGCGGGACTCCTCGCGGAACTCGATGTGCTGCATGTGCAGGCGCACGGTCCACAGGCGGTGGAACTGCTCCCAGCAGCGCATGAGTTCGTGCAGGTCGCGGGCGGCCAGCTTCTTGGAGTCTTCCTCCATCATGCCGAGCAGCCAGAAGCCCGTGTTCAGCAGGGCCTTGGAGGTCATGTACAGGGTCGAACAACCCCCGCCGTACTCGTCGGTGCACTTGGTCAAGCGCATCATGAAGTTCTTCGGGGTGATGTAGTTCGGGTTGATCTCCGGAGCCGTGGAGGCCTTCTTGAACTGCTCGAAGGTGTACCAGGGCTGGTAGATCTCCTTGACCAGGTCGGCGGCCTTGACCTTCAGCGTGGGCTTGAAGTCCTTGTGGTCGACGACCCAGCGGACCATGGCCTTGCCGGCGATGCGGCCTTCGGCGTGGGAACCGGAGGAGAACTTGTGGCCGGAGGCGCCAACGCCGTCAGCGCAGGTCCACAGACCCATGACCGTGGTCATGCGGTTGTAAACCTTGCCGTTCTCGGCGCGGACCTTGTAGTCCTCGGGCACCCACTCCTCGTCCGGACCGGAAGCCCAGATGCCGCAGCAGCCGGAGTGCGAACCGAGCAGGTAGGGCTCGGTGGGCATGATCTCGGAGCCGCGCTCCTCGGGGGCGCAGTTGGTGGCCGCCCAGAGGTTGGCCTGACCGACGCACATGTCGAGGAAGTCTTCCCAGGCCTCGGACTCGAGGTGCTTCCAGAGGGGGTTCTTGAAGTCGTTGTTGATGGTGGCCAGCAGGGCGCTCTTGGTGTCCATGAAGATGGGGCCGCGGCCTTCGCGCATCTCACGGAGCATCATGTGGTTACGCAGGCAGGTCGGAATGACGTGACCCTTGGCGTAGCCGCGATCCTCGTAGGGCTTCAGCATGGCGCGGTTGGTGGCGCAGTAGTCCTCGCCCTTGTAGTTCGTGGCCTTGGCCTTGAACAGCAGGAACCAGGCGCCGACCGGGCCGTAACCGTCCTTGAAGCGGGCGGGCACGAAGCGGTTTTCCATCATGGTCATCTCAGCGCCGACCTGAGCGCACATGGTGTAGGTGGAACCAGCGTTCCACACCGGG
Organism: Desulfovibrio sp. UBA4079; assembly: GCA_002382645.1. Classification (GTDB taxonomy): domain Bacteria; phylum Desulfobacterota; class Desulfovibrionia; order Desulfovibrionales; family Desulfovibrionaceae; genus Aminidesulfovibrio. Next base: position 6,900 of record DFYP01000109.1, read on the forward strand.
TACCAGGCGCGACCCATGCCCTCACCGGTGGACCGGGGGCGGTACACGTTGACCGCGCCGCCGCAGGCCACGAGGCAGGCGTTGCAGGTGAACACGTAGACTTTGTTCTCGCGGGTGGAGAAGCCCACGGCGCCGGCGATACGGTTGGGGGTGTTGGCATCGAGAAGCAGCTTCACGATGAACACGCGCTCCAGGTAGCGGGCTTCGCCCAGGGCGTTCTTGGCGGCCTCGGCCACGATGACCTTGTAGGACTCGCCGTTGATCATCATCTGCCAGCGGCCGGAGCGCACCGGGGCGTCGCCCTTGCGCAGGGACAGGCCGGCGGCCTTGGCGGCGGCGCCGTCGAGGTTGTGGCCGTCCTTCTTGATCCAGCAGGGCAGGCCCCATTCCTCGAACAGGTGCACGGAGTCGTCCACGTGACGGCCCAGGTCGAAGATCAGGTCTTCGCGGACCAGGCCCATGAGGTCGGTGCGGACCATGCGGACGTAGTCGTCCGGATCGTTCTCGCCCAGGTAGGTGTTGATGGCGGACAGGCCCTGCGCCACGGCGCCGGAGCGCTCCAGGGCGGCCTTGTCCAGGAGCATCACGGAGATGTCCTTGTACTTGGCGTCGACCCAACGGCAGACCTCGAAGGCCGCGCCGCAGTTGCCCATGCCACCGCCGACCATGAGGATGTCGGCGTGCTTTTCAACCAGAGTGGGCTCGGCCAGCGGGACACCCTTCACGACTTCTTTGGCAGGAATCTGAGGCATAGCTACCTCCCTAGCGGGTTGCGTTCAGAAAGTGTTCTTTTCTCGCACGAACGGGCATCACCGCGACTAGCCCTGGATGGGCTCGCAAACGCCATCCTGCCAGCACTGGCTGATGTCGGCGTCGGCAATCTCGAACTTCTTCATGAGCACGGCCTTGGGGGCCTTCAGCGCGGTCTCGGTGAAGAGCAGCTCATTGTTGATGTCGCCGGGCTCGGGCTTGCCTTCGAAGGGCTTGATCGAACCTTCAGGGGTGGTGCGGATGGGGAACTTGAACCGCTTCACGGAACCGTTGCGGAACTTCACGGTCCACATGATGTCTTCGGCCGAACGCATGGGAATGGAGGTGCCGCCGAGGGGGGCGAAGTCCGCGTAGGGGCGGGCTTCAATGGCGCCCTGGGGGCAGATCTTCACGCAGGAATAGCACTCCCAGCAGGCATCAGGCTCCTGGTTGTAGGCCTTCATCTCGGCCGGGTCCAGGATCATGAGGTCGTTCGGACAAATGTACATGCAAGCGGTCTTTTCGCCACCCTTGCAGCCGTCACATTTTTCCGGATTAACAAAGGTCGGCATAACATCTCCTCCTAACTGGTTGATTTATGATTCCAGAATACCGACGGTCCACTGCCATTATGCGTAAAAAGCCTAGCGTGCAGGCGGAGCACACGGCTTATCAGCCCAGGCGCTTGGCGTCAAGACAAAAGTGAATTTTGGAACAAGCGTCCCCGATCCGGACGCCGGCGGAACCCCCCGACGCGGCCAGCGAGCCGCGGCACGGTCCTCACCGTCCCTTGGTTTCTACTGCATCCCGGGCAAGTTCGGCAAGCATTTTTTCTCTGAAGAGCGGTCCTGGAAAGAAGCCCCAACCCACTCGTATTCCTCACGGAATCCGTCGCTGTCCCGGACCGGTTTTTCTAGATAAACTCACAACTCTTTCTGGCCTTTCCCGCGGGGTTCCGGAGCCGTTTTTCCAAGGCCTGCGGGCATGCGCCCGCAGAAATATCGGAGCGCGGCCCGCCCGCGCTCCAGGGCCGTGCCGTTTTTGTCATCTTTTTCAGGGCATTGGCGCCACATTCCCGAGACGGTTGCCGCGCGAAGTCGCGGGCCCGACTCCACTTTCTGCTTGACACAACTTTCACAATGCAGGAAATAAAGCACTCCATGCGATGCTGGAGAGGCATCGGCTCACGGGCGCTTGACGCAAGTCGCGGCCGAGGCTAGCCTCCGCCGATCGCCCGGAATCTCCGCCGCACGGCGGCCGTGTCCCGCGGGGGATGCGGCCCGGACGGCGCCTGTCGAGTGTGGATTCGGGAACCATCATTAATGGAGGAAACTATGTCCAAGCTTGTCCCCCCTCATGGCGGCAAAGGTCTGGTCATCCGCCTTCTGGAAGGCGCGGCTCGTGAGGCCGAACTGAAGAAGGCCGCGGGCCTCAAAAAGATCCAGATCACCTCCCAGGAGAAGGGCGACCTGATCATGATCGGCATCGGCGGCTTCAGCCCGCTGGAAGGCTTCATGACCAAGGCCGACTGGAAGAGCGTCTGCGAGAAGATGACCCTGGCCGACGGCACCTTCTGGCCCATCCCGGTCATGCTCAGCTGCTCCGCCGAAGACGGCGCCGGCATCAAGACCGGTGACGAAGTGGCCCTGGAGCGCAACGGCGTCATGATGGCCACCATCAAGGTCACCGAGAAGTTCGAGCTCTCCGACGCCGACAAGGCGTGGGAATCCGAGAAGGTCTACAAGGGCGCCGGCGACGACTCCCAGGGCGACTTCCTGAGCAAGGCCAAGGCCGAGCACCCCGGCGTCCAGATGGTCTACAACCGTCAGCAGGTCTACCTGGCCGGCCCGGTGAAGGTCCTCTCCGAGGGCGACTTCCCCCAGAAGTTCCCCGGCGTGTACAAGACCCCGGCCCAGCTCCGCTCCGAGATGGACGCCAAGGGCTGGAGGAACGTGGCCGCCCTGCAGTTGCGCAACCCCATGCACCGCTCCCACGAGTTCCTCTGCAAGATCGCCGTGGAAGTCATGGACGGCGTGGTCATCCACTCCCTGGTGGGCGCCCTCAAGGCCGGTGACATCCCCGCCGAAGTGCGCGTGAAGTGCATCGACACCCTGGTGAAGCACTACTTCGTCGAGAAGAACGTGATCCAGGCCGGCTACCCCCTGGACATGCGCTACGCCGGTCCCCGCGAGGCCCTGCTGCACGCCACGTTCCGCCAGAACTACGGCATGAACTACCTGATCGTCGGCCGTGACCACGCCGGCGTCGGCGACTTCTACGGCATGTTCGAGGCCCAGACCATCTTCGACACCATCCCCGCCCCCAAGGAAGCTGGCAAGGCCCTGCTGACCCAGCCCCTGAAGATCGACTGGACCTTCTACTGCTTCAAGTGCGACGGCATGGCCTCCCTGCGCACCTGCCCGCACGCCAAGGAAGACCGCGTCATCCTGTCCGGCACCAAGCTGCGCAAGATGCTCTCCGAAGGCGCCCCGGTCCCGGATCACTTCGGCCGCGACGAGGTCCTGGACATCCTGCGCGAGTACTATGCCAGCCTGACCGAGAAGGTCGAGATCAAGATGCAGAAGGCCGCCGCCGGCTCCTCCATGAAGTAGGCGACGATTCCCACGCATCCTCTGGGGGCGCTCCGCACGGGGGCGCCCCCTTTTCTTTTGCCAGGCCCGCCGCTCCCCGGGTATAAGGGCCGGAGCCCATCCCAGGAGGACCCCATGGATTGGAAACTGTTCGCGACCACCTTCGGCACGCTCTTCGTGGCCGAGCTGGGGGACAAGACCCAGCTGGCCTGCATGCTCTTCGCGGCCAAGAGCCAGAAGCCCTGGACCGTGTTCCTGGCCTCGTCGCTGGCCCTGGTGCTGGTGAGTTTCCTGGGGGTGCTGGTGGCGGACGCGGTCTGCCGTTACGTCTCCGGCGAGGTCCTCAAGAAGGTGGCCGGAACCGCCTTCGTGGTCCTGGGAGCCCTGATCTGGCTGGACAAGATGTGAGGCGCGGCGGTTCGCCGCGCCTGCGGCGGGCTACTTCTTTTTCTTCTTTTCCTTGACTTCACGCACCTCGGCGAAGCCCTGGGTCAGCGAGCGGACGTGCTGCTGGCGCTTGAGTTCGGCCTCGCGAGGATCCTCGGTGGTAAAGACCACCTCTTCCTTGCCGTTGTGGATGATGACCAGTTCGTACATGCGTATTCCTCGCGTCACATGGTTTTCTCGGAAACCGGCAGGGGCTCGATGAGGTGCTCCTCCTCGTCCCCGGGCAGGGCCCGCGGCAGGTCCATCCCGGCGAGCACCCCGGTCTCGGACAGGGACTGGCCCAGCACCGAAACCTGGCCCTCCACCCGGGCGCCCTCCTCGATGACCAGGGCCTTGGACTGGAGGCTGCCCACGAGCACGGCCGAGCTGTGCAGCACGGTCTTGACCTGGACCTCCACGTCGCCCTGGATGCGGCCCGAGGAGAACAGGCTGTTCACCCGGATCTGGGCGTGGACCTCGGCCTCGCGGCCCAGGACCAGCGTCCCCGAGGAGACGATCTCGCCGTGGAAACGGCCATCGATGCGCACCGTGCCCACAAACTCCAGACGGCCGCGGTACTCGATGCCCGCGCCCAGGAAGGCATTCAGCTCGTCGCCGCGCGCGCCTTCGCCGTCGTCCTTTTTCGCAAACAGTTTCATAGCGTCGCCTCGCTCTGCCGGATTCGTTCCGGAAGCCCGCTCCTAGCACGAAGCCGGGCCCAAAGGGAAGCCCCTTCGCCACCCCGCCCCGGCGGGCGGACGCCCCCTAGCTTTCCTGCATCCGGGCGATGAGCCCGGTGAGCTTGTCGGCCAGGCCGTTCAGCTCGCCGATGGCCTGCCCGGCCTGGGTCATGGCCCGGGCCGTGTCCGTGGAGATGGCGTTGATCTCCTCGGTGGCCTTGTTGATCTGCTCGCTGGTGGCCGACTGCTCCTCGGCCGCGGCCGCGATGGCCCGCACCTGGTCCGCGGTGTTGTCCACCATGCCCACGATGCGCTCCAGGGCCTCGCCGGAGTTCCCGGCCAGCTGGGTGCTCTCCTCGATGGACCGGGCGGCCTGCTCTGTGGCGGTGACGTTCCTGCGCGCGCCGTCCTGGATGCGGGCGATGGCCTCGCCCACCTCCTTGGTGGCGTTCATGGTCTTCTCGGCCAGCTTGCGGACCTCGTCGGCCACCACGGCGAAGCCGCGNNGAGGTTGGTCTGGTCCGCGATGTCCTCGATGACCTGCATGATGGCCCCGATGTCCTCGGTCTGGCGGCCCAGATCGCCCATGCTCTGCCGCAGGCCCTCGGAGGCCTGCTCCACGGTCTTGATGGCCGCCACCAGGCGCTCCACCAGCCCGGCGCCGTCGCGGGCCTGGTCCCGGGCCTGGGACGCGGAGTCCGAGGCCTGGGTGGCGTTCCTGGCCACCTCCAGCACGGTGCTGGTCATCTCCTCCATGGCCGTGGCC